>NZ_JBIUWM010000007.1:149862-152019 GCF_044743445.1 Pseudomonas sp. NPDC087615
GAGCGGGCTTGCTCGCTCCCACAGGGGATGGTGCGTCGCTTGAGGGGTCAGTGACGCTTGAGGATCTGGTCCATGACCCAGTCGGTTTTCAGGGCCTGTTCGGCCATCGCCGGGTGTTGCGAATCACCGCGAATGTGGGCGTTCATGCCCAAGACGTGATGCCACTGGATGTGTTCGTGATGGGGGATGTCCAGGCTGACGGTTTGATCGGTATGCAATTGAACGGGATGTTCATCAAACACCGAAAAGCTGATCCGCCCCAGGCTTCCGATGATCTCGACCCGATCCTCGCGCCGATCGGCAACAAAGCTCCAGCACCCCATGCCCAACGCTCCGCTGGCGAAGCGCCAACTGGCGCTGACCGCATCTTCCGCCGCGTACAGCCCGGCCTGATGCGCGGTGAAACCAGCGACTTCAATGATGTCGCCGAGCAAATACTGGAACAGGTCAAAGCCATGGCTGGCCAGATCGGCGAAGTAACCGCCACCGGCGACCGCCGGATCAGTACGCCAGTTGTGACGGCCATCCAGGTCCGCAGGGGACGGCGCTTTGGTCAGCGTCCAGCTCAGGTGCCGCACCGCACCGATGCGCCCCTGCTCCAGCCATTGCCGCACTTGCGCAAAGCGCGGCAACGAACGCCGATAGTAGGACACGAACAGGTGCAACCCGGCGTCGGCAAACGCCTGCTGCATCTCACGGCTTTGCCCCGCATTGAGCGACATGGGTTTTTCCACGCAGCCATGTTTACCGGCGGCAGCGACTTTCAGGCTGTAGGCGTGGTGACTGTCGGGAGGCGTGGCGATGTACACCGCGTCCACCTCGGGATCGTTGATCAGCGCATCGACATCGGTGTAGACCCGTTCAATGCCGTGGCGCGCGGCGTAATCGCTCACCGCGTCAAGACGTCGTCCCATCACCGCGACCAGCGCCGAACCGGGCGCCTTGTAAAAGGCCGGCCCGCTCTTGAGCTCGGCGACGCTGCCACAACCGATCATGCCCCAACGCACCACGTCCATTGTTGCCTCCCTGTGTCTTGACGATCAGCCGATACGCAAGGCACGCAGATCGAGGTGGCCGTCCTTGAGCGGCGGGCACCAGTAGTAGCCGCCAGTGATCGGCCGGCTGATGCGATACAGACCATCGGTGATGCCATCTTCCAGACCGCTCATGCGGCGCAGTTGCGCTTCGAAAGCATCCAGCGAAAAACCGAACGCGAGGAACATCAGGCCAGCGCGATCACCCTCGATCCAAGGCATCGAACGGCGCACGACAAACGCTTCAGGGGCGAAGCTTTCCTGCGCCGTGCGTTTGACGTGGGCGGAAATGGGCGCGTCGTCGATTTCTTCGTTGTCACTCAAGCGACGCCCCATGATGTTGTCCTTGTCTTCGGCGGACAATGTGCGGAAACCCTTGAGGTCGTGCTGCCATTGCTGGATCGCCGCGAAACTGCCACCGACCAGACCTTCAGCGCCCTCTGCTAGCAACGCAGCAGCAATGGCCGCTTCATCGTGCGGGTTTTCAGTACCGTCTTCGTAGCCCGTCAGGTCATGACCTTCCTTGTGGCGGAAGGCTTCCTGGGCCTCTACCAGACACAAGGCCGGCGCCAGTGCCGCCTCAAAAGAATTGCAACGATTGAGCAGTTCACCACGGTCGACACCGTGCAGCCAGACCCACAGCGCGTGCTGGGTCGACGGGTTTTCCACGCCGACGCCGGTCATGGCTGGGAAACTGCGCAGGCCGTCGATTTCTACGTTGAGGGCCTTGGTCAGGGATTCACCGAAACCGACCACCACCGACTTGCCATCCACCAGAGTCATCAGGTTGTCGATCGCCTGCGGCAGTGCTGCAACCGACTCAAGGGCAAAGAACAGATGACGTGCTTGCGCAGGAACAGGGGTGGCGAGAATGCCCGGCTGGTAGTAACTCATGTGAACTCCTTGGGAAAGTGCGCGGGAGTTTACCTGTGGCCGGAGGGTTTGTGTGGGTTCAGATGCCCGAAACCCCTCATCCTAGTCTTGTCTCAGAGACGAAGTGTAGTGGTCAACTAATTCCGGACACCTCGATAGGTGATTTTGACGCCATCGCCCGTTCGTAAACGGTCGGTGGCAGATATCCCAGTTTCGAGTGCAGCCGTTCGTTGTTGTAAAACCCAACGAT
>NZ_JBIUWM010000008.1:0-128486 GCF_044743445.1 Pseudomonas sp. NPDC087615
GTCCATTGCGATATCGTCAGCGCGGAAGGGGAAATCTTTTCCGGCCTGGTCGAGATGGTGATTGCGCACGGTGCACTGGGTGATCTTGGTATCGCTCTGGGTCACGCGCCGCTGATCACTAATCTCAAGCCGGGTCCAATCCGCCTGATCAAGCAAGGCGGGGAAGCCGAGGTGTTTTACATCTCCGGTGGTTTCCTCGAGGTTCAGCCGAACATGGTCAAGGTGCTTGCCGACACTGTGCAACGTGCTGCCGACCTGGATGAAGCTCAGGCTCAAGCAGCTCTCAAGGCTGCCGAGAATGCCCTGAACGAAAAAGGCGCGGACTTCGACTACGGCGCCGCTGCCACACGTCTGGCCGAGGCTGCAGCTCAGCTGCGCACCGTCCAGCAGATCCGCAAGAAGTTTGGCGGTTAATCCGTCAGCCACTTGTTGTGTGATTGATAAAAAAGGGTAGCCTCGGCTACCCTTTTTTCTTTTCCGATTTTTACAACCCGGTCGCAGTTGCTGACCACCCAGGATTGGTAGCCAGTCATGTCTCTCGAAATTGTTATCCTCGCGGCCGGTCAAGGCACTCGTATGCGTTCGGCGTTGCCGAAGGTCTTGCACCCGATTGCCGGAAATTCCATGTTGGGCCATGTTATCCACAGTGCCCGGCAACTTGATCCACAACGCATCCATGTTGTCATCGGCCACGGTGCAGACGCTGTGCGTGAACGTCTGGCCGCTGATGATCTGAATTTCGTGCTGCAGGACAAGCAACTGGGCACCGGCCATGCGACCGCCCAGGCTGTGCCGTTCATTTCTGCCGACACCGTGGTGATTCTTTACGGTGATGTTCCGCTGATTGAAGTCGAGACCTTGCAACGCCTGCTTAAGCACGTCGTTCCAGGCCAGATGGGTTTACTGACCGTCGAGCTGGACGATCCGACGGGCTATGGCCGCATCGTGCGCGACGCCGATGGCAAAGTCGCCGCCATCGTCGAGCACAAAGATGCCAGTGAAGCCCAACGTGCAATCACTGAAGGCAACACCGGCATACTCGCCGTGCCAGCCAATCGTCTGGCCGACTGGATGAGCCGCCTGTCGAACAACAACGCGCAGGGCGAGTACTACCTGACAGATGTGATCGAAATGGCGGTCAACGACGGTCTGGTGGTGGCCACTGAACAGCCGCACGATCCGATGGAAGTGCAGGGCGCCAACGACCGCAAGCAACTGTCCGAACTGGAGCGTCATTACCAGTTGCGCGCCGGTCGCCGCTTGATGGCGCAGGGCGTTACCCTGCGTGACCCCGCACGTTTTGATGTGCGCGGCGAGGTGACCGTCGGTCGCGACGTACTGATCGATATCAACGTGATTCTCGAAGGCAACGTCGTTATTGAAGATGACGTGGTGATTGGCCCGAACTGCGTGATCAAGGACAGTACGCTGCGCAAAGGCGTGATCGTCAAAGCCAACAGCCACATCGAAGGCGCGGTTCTCGGTGAAGGCAGCGATGCCGGCCCATTCGCTCGCTTGCGTCCAGGCACTGTGCTGGAGGCCCGCGCCCATGTGGGTAATTTCGTCGAACTGAAAAATGCCCACATGGGGGAGGGCGCCAAGGCTGGACATCTGACCTACCTGGGCGACGCCCAAATCGGTGCGCGCACCAACATCGGTGCCGGCACGATCACCTGTAACTACGATGGCGCCAACAAGTGGAAAACCGTGTTGGGCGAAGATGTGTTCATTGGTTCGAACAACTCATTGGTCGCACCTGTGGATATCTCCAGCGGTGCAACCACAGCGGCAGGTTCGACCATTACTCAAAATGTGGATAACGCGCAGTTGGCTGTTGGCCGTGCGCGGCAGAAGAACATCGATGGCTGGAAGCGACCGGAGAAGATCAGGAAAAACTGAGTTATCCACAATCTTGTTCAATGTGGGAGCGGGCTTGCTCGCGAACGCGGTGCATCAGGCACACAATCAGTGACTGATACGCCGTATTCGCGAGCAAGCCCGCTCCCACTTTAGTTTGTGTCGTTCTCAAAAAAGTCGGTCTGCCGCTTGACGACCTTTAAGCAATAGGTTTTGATTGGTTCCGTTATCTTTCGAAACGAAACTTAAAATCACCATGTCGAAACGCAACACACCCCAACGCCGCCACAACATACTGGCCTTGCTCAACGAGCAGGGCGAAGTGAGTGTGGATGAACTGGCCAAGCGCTTCGAAACTTCTGAAGTTACGATTCGCAAGGATCTCGCCGCGCTGGAAAGTCACGGTCTGTTGCTGCGTCGGTACGGCGGGGCGATCACCATGCCCCAGGAACTGGTCGCGGAAACTGCCCAAAGCGTTTCCAAATACAAGCAGGCGATTGCGCGTGCAGCGGTAAAACGAATTCGTGAACACGCACGCATCATCATCGACAGTGGCAGCACCACCGCCGCTATGATTCCCGAACTTGGCCAGCAGCCGGGTCTGGTGGTGATGACCAACTCGCTGCACGTCGCCAGCGCCCTGAGCGAACTCGAACACGAGCCCGTGCTGCTGATGACCGGCGGCACTTGGGATCCGCATTCGGAATCCTTTCAGGGCCAGGTGGCGGAGCAGGTACTACGCTCTTACGACTTCGATCAGTTGTTCATTGGTGCCGACGGCATCGACCTGGTGCGCGGCACCACCACGTTCAATGAGCTGCTGGGTTTGAGCCGGGTGATGGCTGAAGTCGCGCGCGAAGTGATCGTGATGGTCGAGGCCGACAAGATCGGCCGCAAGATTCCCAACCTGGAGCTGCCATGGAGCAGCATCCATACCCTCATTACCGATGATCGCCTGCCTCATGAGGCCCGCGATCAGATTCAGGCCCGCGGCATCACTTTGATTTGCGCGGCTGTCAGTCAGGAGAAATAAGCATGTGTGGAATTGTCGGCGCAGTGGCTGAACGTAATATCACTGCCATCCTGCTCGAAGGCCTCAAGCGCCTCGAATACCGTGGCTATGACAGCGCAGGTGTAGCGGTCTACACCAACGACGAAACCCTGGAGCGCATGCGCCGCCCGGGCAAAGTCAGCGAACTCGAAACCGCGTTGGCCGAGCATCCACTGATCGGCCGTCTCGGAATTGCCCACACCCGTTGGGCAACCCACGGCGCACCGTGTGAACGCAACGCCCACCCGCATTTCTCCGGTGATATCGCGGTGGTGCACAACGGCATCATCGAAAACCACGAAGCTCTGCGTGAACAACTGAAAGCGCTGGGTTACGTGTTTACTTCGGACACCGACACTGAAGTCATTGCCCACCTGCTCAGCGAAAAGTTCAAGGAGCAACCTGACCTGACCGTGGCCCTCAAAGCCACTGTTAAAGAACTGCACGGTGCTTACGGTCTGGCAGTGATCAATGCCAAGCAACCGGATTGTCTGGTCGCCGCCCGCAGCGGCAGCCCACTGGTGATCGGTCTGGGTCTGGGCGAGAACTTCCTCGCTTCCGATCAACTGGCGTTGCGCCAGGTCACAGACCGCTTCATGTATCTGGAAGAGGGCGATATCGCCGAGATTCGCCGGGATAACGTGCAGATCTGGGATGTGGACGGCAACGCCGTCGAGCGCCAGACCGTGCAGTACAGCGATGGCGCAGAAGCGGCGGACAAGGGTGAATTCCGCCACTACATGCTCAAGGAAATCCACGAGCAACCGGCCGTTGTTCAGCGCACCCTTGAAGGTCGTCTGAGCAATGATCAAGTGCTGGTACAGGCATTCGGCCCGCAAGCGGCCGAACTGTTCGCCAAAGTACGCAATGTACAGATCGTGGCCTGCGGCACCAGTTACCACGCTGGTATGGTTGCGCGTTACTGGCTCGAAGAACTGGCTGGTATCCCTTGCCAGGTCGAAGTCGCCAGCGAGTTCCGCTACCGCAAAGTAGTGGTGCAGCCAGATACCTTGTTTGTCACGATCTCGCAGTCCGGCGAAACCGCCGACACCCTGGCCGCGCTGCGCAACGCCAAAGAGCTGGGCTTTCTCGCCAGCCTGGCGATCTGCAACGTCGGCATCAGTTCGCTGGTCCGCGAATCCGACCTGACCCTGCTGACCCAGGCCGGGCGCGAAATCGGTGTCGCCTCGACCAAAGCTTTCACCACGCAACTGGTCGGCCTATTGCTGCTGACCCTTTCGCTGGGCCAAGTGCGCGGCACGCTGGCCAAAGGCATTGAAGCCACGCTGGTGGAAGAATTGCGTCGCCTGCCAACCCGTCTGGGCGAAGCCCTGGCGATGGACAGCACGGTCGAGAAAGTCGCCGAACTGTTCGCCGAGAAGAACCACACCCTGTTCCTCGGTCGCGGTGCGCAATTCCCGGTAGCGATGGAAGGCGCCTTGAAACTCAAGGAGATTTCCTACATCCACGCCGAAGCCTATCCAGCCGGAGAGCTGAAACACGGCCCGCTCGCGCTGGTGGACAACGACATGCCGGTGGTCACCGTAGCGCCGAACAACGAACTGCTGGAGAAGCTTAAGTCCAACCTGCAGGAAGTGCGTGCGCGTGGCGGCGAACTCGTCGTGTTCGCCGACGAAAAAGCCGGGATGACCAACGGCGAAGGCACCCATGTGGTTCAGATGCCGCACATCCACGACATCCTGTCGCCAATCCTCTACACCATTCCGCTACAACTGCTGTCGTACTACGTTGCTGTGCTCAAGGGCACGGACGTGGATCAGCCGCGTAACCTGGCGAAGTCGGTAACGGTGGAATAAGTTATCCACAGCTGAATTCGACCCAAAAAAATCGCAGCTTCGGCTGCGATTTTTGTATCTGATTCGAGGGTATCCATGGATCGCTTCCAGGAAATGCAAATCTTCGCCGTCGTCGCCAAGGAGCAAGGCTTTTCCGCCGCCGCACGGCATCTGGGCCTGTCCGCCGCCAGCGTCACCCGTGCTGTGGCCGCACTGGAGCAGCGCATCGGTACGCAATTGCTGATTCGAACCACGCGCAGCGTGCATTTGAGCGAGGCGGGGCTGAGGTATCTGGAGGACTGTCGCAGAATTCTCGCCGAGGTGCAGGAAGCCGAGGATTCGGCTGCCGGCAGTCACGCCCAGCCCCGTGGGCAATTGACGGTGACGGCGCCGGTGTTGTTTGGCGAGTTGTTTGTCACGCCGGTGATGGCCGGTTATCTGGCGCAGTATCCGGACGTTTCGATCAATGCCCTGTTGCTCGATCGGGTGGTGAGCATGGTTGAGGAGGGTATCGATGTCGCGGTGCGCATCGGTGAACTGGCGGACAGCAATCAGCATGCGATTCGCGTGGGCGAGGTTCGGCGAGTGGTTTGTGGTTCGCCGCAATACCTGGCCGATCATGGTCGTCCCACGCATCCTCAGGCGTTGGCCGGTTTGCCCGTGGTGGCGACTTCGGCCACCGGCCAGATACGCACATGGCCGTTTCTCGACGGTGGCGAACCATTGATCGTGCGCCCGGAGCCGCGTCTGATAGTCACCGCCAATCAGGCTGCGATCACGGCCGCGTGTCTGGGCCTGGGGCTGACCCGAGTGCTTTCCTATCAAGTGGCGAACAGGGTCGCGGCAGGCCAACTTGAGATCGTCCTCGCCGAGTTCGAACTGCCGCCGCTGCCGATCCATGTGGTGTATCAGGGCGGGCGCAAGGCGCCGGCGCGGGTGCGCAGTTTTGTTGATTTCACGGTAAATGCTCTGCGTGAGCATCCGGGGCTGAAAAATGCCGCTTTATTGCATGAGAAGAAATAATCGATTGCAAATGCTGGTGATTCTGTTGCTTCAAGGATAGGTAGAAGATGGGCTCCATCAGCGCTGCCACCCTTGGGCGGTGCGATTATCCAGCGGAGTCGACCATGCAACCGATCAAACTCTACAACTTCCCTCGTTCCGGCCATGCTCACCGTGTCGAGCTGATGCTGTCGCTGTTGCACCTGCCGACCGAGCTGATCTTCGTCGATCTGGCCAAAGGCGAGCACAAACAGCCGGCGTATCTAGCGATCAACAGTTTCGGTCAGGTGCCGGCCATTGATGATGAGGGTGTGGTGCTGGCGGATTCCAACGCGATTCTGGTGTATCTGGCGCAGAAATACGGCAATGGCCGCTGGCTGCCAAGCGATCCGGTGGGCGCCGCACGGGTGCAGCGCTGGTTGTCGGTGGCGGCCGGGCCGATCGCTTTTGGTCCGGCGGCGGCCCGGTTGATCACGGTATTCGGGGCGAAACTCAATGCTGAAGAACTGATCGAGCGTTCGCACAATCTGCTCAAGATGATGGATGTCGAGTTGGGCAAGACGCCGTATCTGGTGGGCGACGAGCCGACCATCGCCGATGTCTCGGCTTACAGCTATATCGCCCATGCACCGGAGGGCAATGTGTCACTGGACGATTACGCCAACGTGCGCGCCTGGTTGGCACGGATCGAAGCCTTGCCTGGTTTCGTCGGTATGCCGCGCACCGTCGCCGGTCTGCAAACCACAGTCTGATTCTCATTAGCCACACTGTGCCGACGGCGCAGGGGAGAGGTCGTGATGGAACGTTCACCTTGGCACGCGGGCGAGCGGCAACTGCAAGAGCATGTGGGTGTGGCCGAGCGCATGGAAGCATTCGGGCGTAAGGTCATTCGTACCTGGATGCCGGACCAGCACCGTGAGTTCTATCAGCAATTGCCGTTCATGTTGTACGGCGCAGTGGATGCCGAGGGGCGTCCTTGGGCCAGCGTGCTGGAAGGTGCGCCGGGGTTCGCCCATTCGCCCGATCCGCAGCGCCTGCAATTTGCCAGCCTGCCCGCCGATGATGATCCGGCGCCGATTCGTCATGGAGAGCCGGTCGGTTTGCTCGGCATCGAATTGCACACCCGTCGGCGCAACCGGCTCAATGGTCACGTCGCTAATCTTGAGGCAAGCGGTTTCGACGTGACGGTGGATCAGGCCTTCGGCAACTGCCCGCAGTACATTCAGTTGCGCCAGTTTCAGCGGGTGCCGCTGACTGATCCCGCGTCGCGGCCGGCGCGGCATCTGGATGCGCTGGACGATGCGGGCGCCGCGTTGATCGCCAGCGCCGACACGTTCTTTATCGCCAGTTACGTCGATGTCGATGGCCAGCGATCAGTGGACGTTTCCCACCGTGGCGGTCAGGCCGGTTTCGTACGCGTAGAAGGCAATCGCCTGACCATCCCGGATTTTGCCGGCAACCTGCACTTCAACACCCTCGGCAATCTGCTGCTCAACCCCAAGGCTGGCTTGCTGTTCATCGACTTTTCCACAGGCGATTTGCTGCACCTGAGCGGTCGTACGGAAATCGTCCTCGATGGGCCACAGATCGAGGCTTTCCAGGGGGCCGAACGGCTGTGGACATTTGATGTGGAAAAACTGGTTCGGCGCCCGGCAGCGCTGGCCTTGCGCTGGCGCTTCGACGGCATGTCGCCCACCAGTCTGCTGACCGGCAACTGGGCCGAGGCCGATGCGCGTTTGCAGGCGCAGGCGTTGGGTAACCGTTGGCGGCCGCTGCGGGTGGCGAAGATCGAGGCAGAAAGTCGCAACATCCGCTCCATTTACCTGGAGCCGGACGATGGCGCCGGTTTGCCGGTGTTTCTCGCGGGTCAGCATCTACCGCTGCGTTTTACTCTCGATGGCGAGGTGCACATCCGCACTTACAGCCTGTCGAGTGCGCCATCGGATGGTTTTTACCGGATCAGTGTGAAGCGCGAAGGCCGCGTGTCGAGCCATTTGCATGAGCAGATCCAGGTGGGTGACGTGTTGGAGGCGCGAGCGCCGCAAGGGCATTTCACCGTGGCGCCGCTGGAACGGCGGCCGCTGGTGCTGTTGGCGGCCGGGGTCGGCATTACGCCGATACTGTCGATGCTGCGCGAAGTGGTTTATCAAGGTTTGCGCACGCGCAGAATTCGTCCGACGTGGTTGCTGCAGAGTTCGCGCAGCCTGGCCGATCAACCGTTTCGCAAGGAACTGGACCGCTTGTTGGACAGTGCGGGCGATGCGGTGCGGGTCCTGCGTTTGCTCAGTCAGCCGGAAGAGGACGCGCACGAAGGTGAAGATTTTGATCTGCACGGGCGCATCGATGACGCGGTGTTGAGGAATCTGCTGGCGGTTGAGGATTACGATCAGATCGACTTTGTTCTGTGTGGCCCCGGCGCTTTCACCCAAGGTCTGTACGACAGCCTGCGCGAACTGGATGTGCGCGATGCACAGATTCACGCCGAGACTTTCGGCCCGTCGACCCTGAAGCGGCGTGCCGATGCGGACGCCATCACGATGGAGCAGCCCCCGGCCGCCACCACCTCCGTGCCCGTGGTGTTCGAACGCTCGGCCAAGGAGGCCCGTTGGCAACCGGACGGTGGCAGTTTGCTGGAACTGGCGGAAAGTCGCGGATTGCGTCCGGAATTCAGTTGCCGTGGTGGTTCGTGCGGTACCTGCAAGACTCGGTTGGTCAGCGGTGCGGTGAATTATCCACAGCCCCCCGCCGATATCCCGGAAGAGGGGCAGGTGCTGATTTGCTGTGCGGTGCCGGCGCAGAGCGAGCAACCGCTGGTGCTGGATCTTTAAACCCGATCCCCCACTCGCCACAGAGGAGATATGTTTCAACCGAAAGTCAGGCGTAGGACAGCGATTTTTCTTCCAGCAATTCCTGATAAAGCGTCGTCCACTTGCGGCCCATTTCGTCGGCTGTGAATAACTGCCGGTAACGGGCCTGCGCCTTCACCCCCATCTCTGCTGCGCGCAGCGGGTTTTCCCACAGGGTGCGCATCGCCTCACGGAAGGCCTGTGGATGACTCGGTGGCACCACCAGTCCGGTTTCGTTGTGGATGTTGATGTAGCTGGTGCCGGTACCGATCTCGCTGGAGATCATCGGTTTGCCGTACATCGCGCCTTCCAGCAGCGAGATACCGAAGGCTTCAGAGCGCAGGTGTGACGGGAAGACAATCGCGTAGCTCAATTGCAGCAACGCGACCTTGTCTTCATCGCCCAGGCGTCCGAGGAAATGAATGTTGCGCAGGCCCAGCGCTGCTGCCTGGGCGTGCAGTGCCTGCTCCAGCGGCCCGGCGCCGACGATGACCACCGGATAGTCCACATCTTTCATGGCGTCGAGCAGGATGTGCAGGCCTTTGTAATAGCGCATCACCCCGACGAACAGGAAAAACTTATCCCCAAGCTTTTGGCGCCAGTGGTCCATCCGCTCACTGTCCGCCTGTGGATAACCTGCTTTGTTCAAGCCGTAGGGAATCACCCGGGTCTTGTCCCGAAACTGCTGCAAGACATCGCTGGTGTGCAGGTAATTGGGCGAGGCCGCGACAATGCGGTCGGCGCTGGCGAGGAAGCGGTTCATCAGTGGTCGGTAGAGTTTGAGCAGGTGTTTTTGACGAATGATGTCCGAGTGGTAGGTCACCACGCTGGGTTTCTTGATGGCGCTGGCGAAATGCACCAGGTCCATGAACGGCCACGGGAAGTGGTAATTGACCACGTCAGCCTCGGCGGCCAACTCGCGAAACTGTTTGAACACACTCCAGGAAAAACCGGTCGAGGCGAACTGGATGTCGAGTTTGGCGCGGTGCACTTCGTGCTGACCCAGTTGCACCACCGGCGGATTCGGGTCGGCGCTGAGCGTCAGCACCTGGCCGTCGATACCGTGTTGGGCGCCGCTTTCGCAGAGCTGGAAGATCACTTGCTCGATGCCGCCGACCGAATCAGGCAGGTACGTCTTGAAAAAATGAAGAACTCGCATTCAACCTCCCATGGCCTGGCGGTAGGCACCGGCCGTAGCCTGTGCACAACGTTCCCAGGAAAAAAGCCGTGACTGCTGTAATCCGGCTTCTCGGCATGCCTGCCAATGTGCTTGATCGTCGATCAGTCGGCTCATCACGTCACGCAAGCCGTCTGCATCGTCAGCTTCAATATAGTTGCCGGCACCGCCCGCCACTTCCGGCATCGCCGAAGCGCGGGTGATCACCACCGGCGTGCCGCTGGCCATCGCTTCCAGCACGGGCAGGCCGAAGCCTTCGTACAGCGACGGAAAAATCAGCGCACGGGCGCCGGCCAACAATTGCGCGACTTGTTCATCGGGCAGATAACCGAGCAGGCACACATGCCCGCTGGCCAGGGCCTGACGCAGTTCGTCGCTGAACTGTTCACGCTGCCAACCGGCCATGCCGACGATCAGCAGCGGAAAACGCTCACGCACGGCGTTCGGCAGCAGGGCATGGGCGCGCAGGGCCAGGCCCAGGTTTTTGCGCGGCTCAAGAGTGCCGACACACAGGAAGTACTCACGCACCTGGACCGCATGGGCCTTGAGCACGGCGTCGAGGGTGTGCGCCTCACGCGGATGGAAACGCTCGGAAACACCCAGCGGCGCCACGATAAAACGCTCGGCCGGCAGCCCGAAATGTTCCTGAGCTTCGTCGGCAATGGCCTGCGAGTCGGTCAGAATCAGCCGCGCTTGCTGTACGCCAGCCGCCAGTCGCCGTTCGATTTCCTTGAGTCGCGCAGGTGGCTGAGTGTCGGGAAAATGCAGGTGCGTCAGGTCGTGCAGGGTGATCACGGTCGGACCGTCGAAGGCCAGGGGCCACAGGCTCGGCTCGTGATACAGGTCGATGCCTTGGGTGCGGCCCTGATCGAAGCGTTTTTGTTCCAGCCAGCGCCGCGCCTGATAAGCCCCGGGAATCTGCCGCAGCAGTGGGGTCAACCGCGAATAGCCGGGCATGGCCGCTTCCGGCAGCGCTGAACTCCAGCCCCAGCCGTGAAACAACGTCACTTCAACATCGGGTTCGTTGCGCAAGGCGTTGACCAGTTCGGCGACGTAATGGCCGATACCGGTGCGCGGCGCCTGGAGAATCCGTGCGTTAAGGGCAATGCGCATGTTGCCTCGCTTGCGCCGCTGGCGCCTGCTGCACATTGCGCACGCTGCGTTCGGCCAGTTGCGCGCTGGCTTCGCGCCAACCGATCCATTGCCAATCGGCCACGTCGCGGGCGGCAGGGAACTGTCCGCTGCGCTGGAAGGTGTTGATCAGGTCGGCGAGGCTTTGCGGTTCCTGCAGATCGAAGTACGCCATGAACTCGCCGCCTATTTCGCGGAACACCGCAATGTCACTGCCCATCGCCGGCAAGCCGCGCTGCATGGCTTCCACCAGTGGCAGGCCGAAGCCTTCAACGAACGAGGGGAACACCAATGCACTGGCGTGGGCGTAAGCGTGTTCGAGGCTGGTGTCGTTCAGGTCGTTGAACATGAACAGTCGCCGGTTCAACTCGGGATGATTGCGCACCCGGGCGAGCAGGGCGTCGCACTTCCAGCCAATGCGCCCGGCAATGCACAGTCGCGCGGTCGAGCCGGCGGCCCAGGCGCGGTCGAAGGCGTCGAGCAGGTATTCGTGGTTCTTGCGCGGTTCGATGGTGCTGACCATCAAAAACACCGGCTCAGGATTGGCGAACAGCCGTTGCAGGGACGGGGCCACGGCGGCCTTGGCGCTGTGCAGATCCAGTTCGGAACCGAGGTGGAAGTAATCGAACCAGTGTTTGTCGGTTCGTTCTGCACCGATCCGGCGCTGTAGTTCTTCGCGCACTTGATCGCGCACGGTGGCGGAAATCGCCATGTAGCCGTCGGCGGTTCGGGTGATCCAGTCGAACCACTCACTGAAAACCTGCACCAGCCGCGTGTCGTAGAACTGCGGATGGGTCAGGGGGATCAGGTCGTAGATCACCGCAATGATCCCTACACCCTCGCGTTTGAGCCGTTCTACAGGGCTGAAAAAATCCGAATGCCAGGACGAATCCAGTAACACCAGTTGGTCGCCGGTCTGATGCTGCAAGGGTGAACAGCGTTTTGGCAGTTGGGTCCGATTGATCGCCCCGATAAAACGTAACGGCAGGCCAAATACACCGAAGGCCGTCAAGCGATACGAGACATACAGTGAGCGTCGCGCCAGTTTTGCTGTGCACTGGGCGTCGAGTCGTTGATGCCATTGCCCGAACCGATGGGCCATGCGTTCCAGGCGTTCGCCGAAACTGGCCAAGGCGTTGAACAGCGGGGTGTCCAGAGGTGCCAGGTGCTGTACACGGTAGAGTTGGCCGCGAAGCAGAATGACTGGCACGCATTCGACGCCCTCGGCACTCGAAGGCAATTGCTTGATGACGTTGCGCACCACTCGCTGGATGCCCGAGTTGACCTTCGGGTGTTTGAACACATGGGTGCATTCCACCAGCAAGCGGGTCATGGCGCGCGCTCGGCAAGTCTGGCTTCGGTATCACGGGTAATCGTGGTTTGGGCGTTGAGCCACGAACAACCGACGAAATCTTCCTGACGATTATTGATGACGTGAAATACCAGGCCGTAGTCCCGCCATTCGAAGTTGCGATCCAGATGAGAGTCCAGACGCGACAGGCTCAGCGACACCGAATAGTTGCCCTTGCCCAGGCCCATGACGAACGCAAAGCGGTAGGTGAAGCGTTCGCCGGCACGCAGATCGGTCAGTGCCTTGTCCTGGCGATGGGTGTTGATGCCGTACATCATCTGGCCCAGACGATCCTTGAGGATGAAGCCCAGCACCAACCGCTCAATGTCCTTGCGCACCTCAACCTGGACTTCCAGCACCACCGGTTGACCGACTTCGGCGGCGTCGATGCTGTGATCCTGTTCATCCAGTAAGCGCACGCCAAGAATGGCGGCTTCACCGGTACCCGACACGGTCTGCACTTCGCCGCCGGCGAGCATTTCCTGACGCACGACCTGGCCTTCGCGCTCGGCCATCAGCGCGTTGTAATAATCGAGCACCACTTCCGGTTTGTCGTACATGGCCATGCGGCCATCCTTGAGCAGGATCGCCGAGTCGCAGATCGATTGAATGGCTGAGCGATCGTGAGACACGATCAACAGGGTGGTACCGGCCTTGCGAAAGCTGCGAATGCGCTCGAAGCTCTTGTGCTGGAAGTAGGCATCGCCCACTGACAGCGCTTCGTCAACGATCAGGATGTCCGGTCGGCGGGCGGTGGCGACGCTGAACGCCAGGCGCATCTGCATGCCGCTGGAGTAGGTACGCACCGGGTGGTCGATGGCATCGCCAATCTCGGCGAAGTACTCGATTTCGGGCATCAGCGCTTCGATTTCTTCAAGCTGCATGCCCAGCAACTGCCCGGCCATGATCGCGTTCTGGCGACCGGTAAAGTCCGCGTGAAAGCCCATGCCCAGTTCCAGCAATGCCGCCACCCGGCCTTCGATTTCGATCTTGCCACCGGTGGGTTGCGTGGTGCCGGTGATCATCTTCAACAAGGTACTTTTGCCGGCACCGTTGGCGCCGACAATGCCCACCGCTTCGCCGGGTGCGATCTCGAATTCGACGTCTCGCAGCACCCAGTGCTGATGGTGGCGCAGGGGCGAGAACGGAATCAGCCACTCGGCCAGGCGCGCCCAGCGGTTGGGGTATTGCTTGTAGGCCTTGCTCAGGCCGGTCACACGGATATGCCCCATCAGAGTTCATCCACCATTTCGCCGACGCGCTGGCGGAACAGCCGCAGGCCGATGACACATAGCAACGCGCCCGCGACGAAGATCGGTAGCAGCGAACTCCAGACCGGCCACTGCCCGTAGAGGAACAGATTCTGATAGCTGGCGATCAGGTTGGTCAGCGGGTTGAGCTGCAACAGACGCTGAACCCATTCCGGAAGGATGCTGATCGGGTACACGATCGGTGTGAGCCAGAACCAGAATTGCAGGCAGATCGCGAAGAGCTGGCCGACATCACGGAAGAACACGTTGAGTACGCCAAGCACCATTCCCAGGCCGGCACAAAACATCATTTGCAGGAGGATCAGCGGCAACAGCGCCAGCAAGGCCATGCCCGGCCAGCGCCCGGAGACCAGCAGAAAGCCCAGAAACAGACCGATGATGATCGCGAAGTTGATCCCGGCATTGATCAGCACGATCACTGGCAGGCAGATCCGCGGGAAGCTGATTTTCTTCAGCAGGTTGGCGTTGTCCAGAAACATGGTCTGGCTGCGCAGGGTGATTTCCGAAAACAGTCCCCACGCCAGTAGCCCGGCGCAGAGGTAGACGCTGTAGGCCATGCTGTCGTCCACACCCGGCAGGCGCGCGCGCATGATGTGAGAAAAGATCACGGTGTAGACGACGATCATCGACAACGGGTTGAAGATCGGCCACAACGCACCGAACAGCGAATTGCGATACCGCGCTTGAAACTCTCGCTTGACGCTACCGAGGATGAATCCGCGGTAGCTGTGCAGCGAGCGGTACAGGGAAAGCAGCATTCAAACCGTCCTGCCGTAATGGTCTTCGAAGCGGACGATGTCGTCCTCTCCCAGGTATTCGCCGCTTTGCACTTCGATGATCACCAGGTCGATCACGCCGGGGTTTTCCAGGCGATGGCGGTGGCCGGCGGCAATGAACGTCGATTCGTTCTTGGCCACCAGCGTCGTGCCGGAGCCATTATTGGTGACCTTGGCCATGCCTTCGACCACCACCCAGTGTTCGTTGCGGTGATGGTGCATTTGCAGGGACAGCTTGCCGCCGGGTTTGACCACGATGCGTTTGATCTTGAAGCGCGGGCCTTCCTCCAGAACGGTGTAGGTGCCCCACGGACGGCTGACCGTACGGTGCAGGCGATAGGCTTCGTGGGATTTGTCCTTGAGCTGCTTGGCGACGCGCCGCACATCCTGGGCGCGGTCGGCGTGGGCCACCAGCACGGCGTCGGCGGTGTCGACGATGATCAGGTTATCCACACCCACTGTAGCCACCAGCCGGCCTTCGCTCTGGACAAAATTGTTGCGGCTATCGATGAAAATCGCTTCGCCGCTGGCGCGGTTGTTGTCGGCGTCGGCCGGCACCAGTGCGGCCACGGCGCCCCACGAACCGATATCACTCCAGTCAAAACCGGCGGGCACCACCACGACTTTTTCCGAGCGTTCCATCAGCGCGTAGTCGATGGAGATGTCAGTGATTTCAGCGAACAGTGCAGGCGACAGTTCCTGTTGCAGACAGCCGACGGTTTCCACCGGGGCGCTGGCGGCCATACAGGCGCGGGTCTGCTCCAGCAGTTGCGGCGCGTGCAGTTGCAGTTCGGCGATTACCGCAGCGGTGGTGAAGCAGAACATGCCTGAGTTCCACAGGAAGTTGCCGCTCTCCAGGTAATGCGTAGCCGTTTGAAGGTCGGGTTTTTCCACGAAGCGCTGCACTTTGGCCGCGCCTTTGGCGTCCAGTGGCGCACCGGTTTCGATATAGCCGAAGCCGGTTTCCGGTG
Organism: Pseudomonas sp. NPDC087615; assembly: GCF_044743445.1. Classification (NCBI taxonomy): domain Bacteria; kingdom Pseudomonadati; phylum Pseudomonadota; class Gammaproteobacteria; order Pseudomonadales; family Pseudomonadaceae; genus Pseudomonas; species Pseudomonas sp. NPDC087615. Next base: position 15,230 of record NZ_JBIUWM010000008.1, read on the forward strand.
CGGTCGGCAGCACGCCGAAGGTCACCAGGTAACCGTCCTTCGCCAGATTGACGGCGTGCTCGACGGCACTTTTGAGCGCGTCCTGATTGACGATCAAATGGTCGGCCGGCATCACCACCATGATCGCCTCGTCGCCATGCAACGCTTGCAGCGACAGGGCGGCGGCCGCGATGGCCGGGGCGGTGTTGCGCCCGGCCGGCTCCAGCAGGAAGTGCCCGCGATGGCGCGACACGTGGGCGGCGCAATAGTGGTCCTTGCTCTGGAAGTAGTACTCGCGGTTGGTCACCGTGACGATGTCACCCCAGCCGTCCAGCAACGCCGCTGCACGCTGATAGGTCTTGCCCAGCAGCGACTGGCCGTCGGGCAGGGTCATGAATGGCTTGGGATGGCCCTCGCGGGACACCGGCCACAAACGGGTACCGGCACCGCCGGACAGAATCACGGGGATCAGCATGGCCTACTCCTTGGCGACGCGTTTCATGTCCGCATCCATCATCATGCGGATCAGGGTGTCCAGGTCGGTTTTCGGCTTCCAGCCCAGCACGCGCTGAGCCTTGGCCGGGTTGCCGAGCAGCACTTCGACTTCGGCCGGGCGGAAAAACGCCGGGTCGATCTTCACGTAATCGCGGTAGTTGAGGCCGACGTGATCGAAGGCGATGCGGCACATTTCACGCACCGTGGTGGTGACACCGGTGGCGACCACGAAATCGTCAGGCTTGTCCTGTTGCAGCATCAGCCACATGGCCTCGACGTAGTCGCCGGCAAACCCCCAGTCGCGTTTGGCGTCGATGTTGCCCAGCGCCAGCTCCTGCTGTTTGCCTTGCTTGATGCGGGCGGCAGCGTCAGTGACCTTGCGGGTAACAAACTCGATGCCGCGCAGCGGTGATTCGTGGTTGAAGAGGATGCCGCTGCTGGCGTGCAGATTGAAACTTTCGCGGTAGTTGACGGTGATCCAGTGGCCATACAGTTTGGCCACGCCGTAAGGACTGCGCGGGTAGAACGGCGTGTTCTCGTCCTGCTGTTCAGCCTGGATCAGCCCGAACATTTCGCTGGTCGATGCCTGATAGAAGCGGGTGTGCGGGCTGAACTGGCGGATCGCTTCGAGCAGATGCGTGACACCGAGGCCATCGACAATGCCGGTGGTCACCGGTTGGTCCCAGGAGGCCGCGACAAAGCTCTGTGCGGCGAGGTTGTAGATTTCGTCTGGCGCCGATTTGATAACCGCACGCTGCACCGAGCACGCATCGGCCATGTCACCGTCCAGATAGACGATGTCGGCTTCGACGCCCATCTCGCGCAAGCGCCAGCGCGAATCGCTGCTGCGGCGCGCCACGAAGCCGTAAACCTTGTAGCCCTTGTCGAGCAGCAGTTTGGCCAGATACGCGCCGTCCTGTCCGGTGATCCCTGTGATCAAAGCACTTTTTGTCATTCTTGTCGTACTCGCGTCTCCCAGTCGGACAGGATCGCCCGCAGGGATTGTTGTGTTGTGATGACTGGCGACCATCCGGTGGTTTTGGCCAGTTTTGCGTGGCTGCCGCAAACGCGGCGCTGATCGGCGCGACGCATGCGCGCCGGGTCCTGAACCAGTTGCATCCGGACTTCTGCCAGATCGCCCAACTGTTCGATGAGGCTGCGAATGCTTTGCTCGCGCCCTGAGCAGATGTTGTAAACCTGCCCCGGCTGACCTTTTTCCAGCAGGGCGAAGTAGGCCGATACGACGTCGCCGACATCAAGGAAATCACGCGTCACGTCAATATCGCCGACTTCCAGTTGCGGGGCTTGCAGGCCTTGTTTGATGCGATTGATCTGGCGTGCAGCGCTGGCGATGACGAAGCTGTCTTTCTGCCCGGTGCCGATGTGGTTGAACGGGCGCGCCACCAGCACCGGCCAGTGTTCGCTCAAGCCCCATTGCAGGCTGAGGAACTCCGCCGAGAGTTTGCTCACGGCGTAAGGGTTGCGCGGGCAGGGTGGTTGTTGCTCGGTAATCGGCAGATCGCTTTCGCCCACCTGGCCGTAGACGTCGCCGGAACTGACATACAGAAAAGTGCCTGCGAAGCCACGAGCCTTGAGAGCCTGCAGCAGATTGAGGGTGCCGAAAACATTGATCTGGAGGGTGCGGGCCGGATCGCGGAACGCTTCGGGGACGAAGGTCTGCCCGGCCAGATGAATCACCGCATCGGGCATTTGCGGCCACAGGTCGACAAGGCTGTTCGCATCCGTGAGGTCGTAGGGCGTTGCGGCAGGCAGCAGCTCCCACGATGAATCGGGCAAAGCCAAACGTGACTGAATATGTTGTCCCACGAATCCACTGAGACCCGTGATGAACAGACGCTTTTTCAAACAGCGACCCCTTGGTCTTGAACTTGCGCCACTTCCTACAGGCTTTGTTGGAAGGTCTGTCAGACCGGAGGAAAAAACCGGCAAGACGACAGGCGAAGTCTGTTGTTGTAGTTGTTTGGCATCAATCTGTGCCAATTGAGCAGCAATTTCAACTGGCCAAACCGTGACCGGTCAGTTCTCGTTAGCGTAGCCGGATTTATTCTCGCCGGGCGGTTCCCGGATCCTCGATGGATGTGTTTAGAATGCCCCTCGTCGCCATCTCCCGAGGTTCGCCAGAGGGGGTGCGCAACTGAGTGAAACCGACCACTAAAACAAGAACGAAGACGTACTGGATGACGAAGGACAAGTCTCGGTGATGCCGACTTGATCCGACGCCTGGTCGTCATAGCATGAAGCTGCCAGGACGGCAGTTTCATCGTGGGATGCCATGAATTTCATTCTCTACTCGGACGTCAACGACAGCTCCATCAGCCAGAGCCTCGGGCGTCCTGAATACAGCTACTACTTCGTGCTCAAGGCATATCGCCCGGTGCTGGAAATCCTTGGGCGCGTGCATGTGGTGTCGTCCACCGCTGAGGTCGATGCACTTTATCGGCAACGGCTCGCCGCCGGCGAAGACAGTGTTTTCCTGTCATTCACCCCGCCACAGAAAACCCCGGTCGATCTGCAATGCCCGACGATTTGTGTGGTCGCGTGGGAGTTCGATTCGATCCCCGATGAGCAGTGGGACAACGATCCGCGACAGGACTGGACGCAAATGCTCGCTCGTCAGGGACGGGTCATCACTCTGTCGAGCCACACCGCTCGGGCCATTCGCCGGGCCATGGGCGAAAACTTTCCGGTGTTGGTGTTGCCGACACCGCTGTGGGAGCAATTCTCGCCGGTTCGTCAGCAGCATGTCCCTGTGCCGGTCAATCCGGGCGCAACGCTGGCGATCAAGGGCTGCATTTTCGATACGCGCACACTCGAACTGTCTGCGCAGGCGTTGATCCCCAAACCACTGACGCCTGAGGAGCAAGCCGCGCTTGAAGCCGCCCGCCCGCCACCGCTGACCCTCAAGCGGCGCTTGGTCATCGCCCGGCATTACCTGCGCCTGTGGGCGTTGAACCAGGGGCGCGAGCAAGCAGAGCCGGTGCCACGGGTGAAGTTTCTGCACAACTGGTATTGGGAAGGCATTCGCGACCTGCTCTCGGACAACCTTCACGGCTGGCTCGAACAGCGCTTTGCGGCTGTCTGCGGCCCGCAAGCGGTGCCCGTGGAAGAATCGCTGCCGGTGGATTTGCCGGACACCACATCAGTGGTCCAGACCCATGTCGATGGTGTGGTCTACGTCAGCGTGTTCAACCCCAAGGATGGCCGCAAGAACTGGCATCATCTGGTCACCGCGTTCTGCTGGGCCTTTCGCCAAACGAGCGACGCGACGCTGGTATTGAAGATCACCCAGAACGATCTGGCGTCCTACTACAGCGAGTTGATGACGTTGCTCGCCCAGCTCACGCCGTTCGCCTGCCGGGTGGTGGTGATGCACGGCTATCTGGACGATGCGCAGTACGCCGGGCTCTACAAGGCTGCCAGTTTTTACGTCAATGCCTCACGCTGCGAAGGCTTGTGCCTGCCATTGATGGAGTTCATGTCCAGCGGCAAACCGGTGATCGCACCGGATCATACGGCCATGGAAGACTACATCGATGACGCGGTGGCGTTCGTGGTCAAGTCCAGCGAAGAACTGACCATCTGGCCGCAGGATACGCGCATCATTTACCGCACCCTGCGTTACCGCCCCGATTGGGGATCGCTGCAAAACGCATACGAACAAAGCTACCGGATGGCCAAGACACAGCCGCAGGATTATCAGCGCATGTCTGCTGCTGCGGTGCAGCGCATGCACGATTACTGTGCCTTTGCCCCGGTGCAAAAACGCATGGCGGATTTTTTCGGGCGGGTACCGCCCGTCACCGATGCTGCGACAGTGACGGATAACGCCTCATGCTGATCATCATTCATTCGGAAACCAATCAGCACACCATTGCGCAAAATCTCGGGCGTTCTGAGTACAGCTATTACTTCGTGCTCAAGGAATATCGTCCGGTGCTTGAGCGTCTTGGGCGTGTGGTGGAGGTTGCCGATCCGCAGCGTGAAGTCGATGTGCTCTATCGGGAGTGCCTGGACCGCGGCGAACCTTGTGTGTTCCTGTCGTTTTCCCCGCCCCATCGCACGCCGGTGCACCTGGCCTGTCCGACCCTGCCGGTGTTTGCCTGGGAGTTCAGCACCATCCCCAACGAAGCGTTTGCCGGTGAACCGCGCAACGACTGGCGTACCGTGCTGCACGCCTGCGGGGCGGCGATCACTCACTCCAGTTATACGGTCAACGCGGTGCGCGAGGCGATGGGCGCTGCTTACCCCATCGTCGCGGTGCCGGCGCCAGTCTGGGATCGTTTCGCGGCGCGGGGTGCGCAGTTGCAGAGGCATCCTGAGGGCGAATCGTTTCGCTTGAAGATCAGGGGGCTGGTGGTCGACAGCCGCGTACTTGATCTGAATGCGTTCGGCCCCAAACATTTGCGCCGCGGCAAGGGCATCGATTTTGCCGCGCCGGTTACCGAGCAGGAACTGGTGCTGGACGGTGTGGTGTATACCTCGGTGTTCAATCCGGGCGACGGCCGCAAGAACTGGGAAGACATGCTCAGCGCCTTCTGCGTGAGTTTTCGCGACGTCGACGACGCCACCCTGGTGCTCAAACTCACCCACCACGATGCCAAAGAAGCACTCAGCGACATCCTCCATCACCTGTACAAGAACCAGTCCTATTGCTGCCGCATCGTGCTGATTTACGGCTATCTCGCCGATTCGGATTACGAGCGACTGGTGCAGGCGACCCGCTATGTCGTGAATACCTCCTACGGCGAAGGCCAGTGCCTGCCGCTGATGGAGTTCATGTCGTGTGGCAAACCGGCGGTGGCCCCGCGTACCACGGCGATGATCGATTACCTGAGTGCCGATAATGCGTTCCTGATCGAGTCCACCGACGAACTCACGGCCTGGCCCCATGACCCGCGCAAGGCGTTCCGCACATTGCGTTATGTGACCAACTGGGCGTCACTGTGCCAAGCCTATAAAGCCAGTTATGACATGGCAAAAAACGATCCGGCACGCTATGCACAGATGTCGGCGCAAGCCGTCAGCAGCTTGCAAGGGTTTTGCAGTCAGGCGGTGGCCGAGCAGCGTTTGCAGGTCTTTCTTGCGCAGTTGTTCGAGCGCTGTGCTGGCGTCGTGGAAGCCCCTGAATCATGAACAGCAAACGGATCATGGACATTGAGGTCCTGCGCGCCATCGCCGTGCTCGGGGTGCTGTTTCATCACTTACAGGGCAGCCTGTTCACTGATCCGGTGCCGTTGCTGGAAAAAATCCATGGCTGGGCGCAACCGTGGTGGGGCGTCGATCTCTTTTTTGCCATCTCCGGATTCGTCATAGCCCGTAGCCTGATTCCGGCGCTGCGGGGCTGCACGACCCGTCAGGAATACTGGCAGCAGACACGCCTTTTCTGGCTGCGCCGGGCCTTTCGCTTATTGCCTTCAGCCTGGTTGTGGCTGGCACTGATGCTGCTGGCGTGCGTTTTTCTCAATCGCTCGGGGGCGTTCGGTACGCTGTACGCCAACCTGCAAGCGACGCTGGCTGGGGTGCTGCAATACGCCAACTTGCGCTTTGCCGACAGCTTCTTTCATTACGAATACGGCAGCAGTTTCGTCTACTGGAGCCTGTCGCTGGAGGAGCAGTTCTACTTGCTGTTCCCGCTGCTGATAGTGCTCTGTCGTAAACATCTGGTGTGGGCATTGCTGGCGCTGGTCGCCGTGCAGCTTTTCACGCTGCGCACCCCGTTGCTGATGGTGGTGCGTACCGACGCCCTGGCCTTGGGCGTCTTGTTGGCGATGTGGAGCGCACAGCCGAGTTATCAGCGCTGGGAACCGACGTTTCTGCGCAGGCCCTGGGCGGGAATTTGCGCGCTGCTGGTAATCAGTTTGTTGCTGAGCTTCATGGCCACCGACCGCTTCACGTTTGCCAATTACCGCATCGGTTCGATTGCTGTGCTCGGCGCGCTGCTGGTGTGGATCGCCTCGTACAACCGTGATTACCTGATGCCTGCCGGGGGCGTGCAGCGTTCTCTGGCATGGGTCGGCAGCCGTTCCTACGGGATCTATCTGATCCATATTCCGGCCTATCAACTGGTGCGTGAGCTGATCTTCCGTTTGCAGAGCGCTGGCCTGCCGAGTCCCGCGGGACACCCGATCATCACGCTGTTGCTGGCGTTCGGCCTGATCGTGCTGCTCAGTGAACTCAATTACCGTTTCATTGAAATGCCCATGCGCAACCGCGGCGCCGCGTTAGTCAAACGCCTCGGTACCTCGCGAACCGCCGTCCCATCCACTGGAGCCACTTCATGCTGAGCCTTTTCAAGAAACTGACGGCGTCGACGCCTGCACCGGCCCCTCTTGCGGCTGCCGAGAAGACCGACCCGTACATGCTCGGCCTGCACGATGCAATGCTCAGCGGCTGGTTCAATCAGGAAACCGGCGAGCTGTTCAAGGGCTTTGCGGTGACCGCCGATGACACGCTGTTGGACGTCGGTTGTGGTGACGGCGGCAACGTGCATTTCTGTGGCATGCGCGGGGCGAAGATCATCATCGCCGACATCGACGGCGCCAAGGTCGAGGCCACCCGTCAGCGCCTGAGCGACACCCCGGCACGCGACATCGAATGCCACGTCACCGACTGCAACCCGCTACCGATTGCCGACGCCACGGCAACCCGCGTGGTGTCGACTGAAGTCATCGAGCACGTCGACGACCCTGCGCAGTTTCTTGCGGAGCTGGTGCGCGTCGGCAAGCCGGGCGCGCTGTACCTGTTGAGCGTGCCGCACCCAAGCTCCGAAGACCTGCAAAAAGACATCGCCGCAGCAGAGTATTTCCAGAAGCCCAACCACATCCGCATCATCAGCGAAGCGCAATTCAAGGCGATGGTCAGCGAGGCGGGGCTGGAAGTCATCAGCCACAGCCAGTACGGCTTTTACTGGTCGATGTGGATGTTGTTGTTCTGGGAGGCCAAAGTCGATTTCAGTAACCCCGATCATCCGTTGCTCAACCACTGGGCCGACACCTGGCAAGCGGTGCTGGACTCGCCGCGAGGGGCACAAATCAAGCAGGCACTGGATGCGGTGGTGGCCAAAAGTCAGGTGATCATTGCCCGCAAGCCTTGAACCTTTTGGCGCAGGGTTTTGTGTAACCTTGCAGCCTTGAGTTGTCAGGGATTGAGCAAGGTATGCGGTTTATTGTGGTTCTGGTTGCACTGATCTTGCTGTCCGCTTGCGAACAGCGGGACACGCCGCCGCTCGATCAACAACTCTACGTCTGGCAACGCCAGTGGACGCCGGCCCATGAGGCGGCGTTGCGCGAGAGCCGACGTGATTTTTCCACCCTGCGGGTGCTGGCGCTGCAAGCGTTCCCGAACGCTGGATGGAGCCGGGCACGCATTGATCCTGCGTTGTTGAAGAACGATGGGCGTGCGTTGATCGCGGTGATTCGTCTCGATGGGCAACTCAAGGGGCTGGATCAACAGCAGGTTACGGCGCAGATCCTTCAACTGGTCAATGATTGGCAGGCGTTGGGCCTGACCCTCAGTGGCGTGGAGATCGACCACGATGCCGGTAATGCGCGGCTGCCGGCCTACGCGCAATTTCTCCGCGAACTGCGCTCGGCACTGCCGGCGTCTTTACCCCTGAGCATGACCGCGCTGCCGGCGTGGCTCGACAGTGCACAACTGCCGACATTGCTGGCCTCGGTCGACAGCAGCGTATTGCAAGTGCATGCCGTCAGTGACCCGCGCCGCGGTCTGTTCGACGCTGAGCAGGCGCAGCGTTGGGCCCAGGCCTGGGGCAAAGTCTCTGACAAACCGTTCTATCTGGCGCTGCCGGCCTATGGGGTGGCGCTGTTGCCGGATGCCGGTGGCGCGCCAGTGGTGGAAAGCGAAGTGCCGCTTGAGCGCGGCGGTCAGCGCCGCGAATTGCTTGCCGATCCCGTGCCATTGAGCCGACTCGCCAAGCAATTGCGTGAAGACCCACCTGCGCATCTGGCTGGGCTGATCTGGTTTCGCTTGCCGTTGGCCAACGACCGCCGCGCCTGGAGCTTGACCACGCTGCGCGCCGTTGCCCGGGGTGATGCGCTGCACAGCCAACTCAGCCTGAGCCTCAGCGAACAGAATGGCCTCTACGACATCAGCCTCGCCAATGTCGGCAACCTCGACAGCGCTTGGCCCGCCCGCATCACCCTCAAAGCCCGGGACTGCGAAGGCGCCGATGCGCTCGCCGGATACTCGTTGCAACAAAGTCGTGATCTGCTTACCTTCACCCGCTTGCGCGACGGCCGCTTGCCTGCGGACGGGCAGCGCGCCATCGGTTGGGCGCGTTGCGCAATTATTGATCAAGGAGGTTCGCATGTTGACCCGTAACTGGCCCCGCCATCTGCTCTGCCTGAGCCTCAGCCTGCCGCTGGGTTCGGCGCTGGCCTGCGGCCCGGACTTCCCGATGCGCCTGCTCGACAATCGTGGGCAGACGCTGGCGGATCTGCCTGAAGGCAACTTCAACTTTGAGATCAGCCGCCTCGGCAAAACCATCGCCGGGCTGAAAAACGTCACTGCCGCCACATACAATCCCAATGATCTGTACGGTGAAGCGAGCGAGCCGAATGAGGCACGCGATAAAGCCGAACAGGTCGGTTTGACCGCCGAACAGCAAACGCTGGTCAAGCAACTGCGCGGTCTGACCGATGCGCGTCAGGTTGAGGTGCAGGGCGCCAGCCTGCCGCTGGAAGTGCGTTTATACGTGGCGGGCGCGGTGGCGTTTGCGACGGGCGATCATCCACTGGCGGTCGAATATTTTGGCAAGTTGCTGGCGCTGCCGGCCGATCAACGTCCATTGCGCAGCACGTGGGCCGCGTACTCCTTGGGGCGCACCTGGTTTGCCATGAGCCGCGAGATGGACGACGCGGTTCAGGCGCTTGAGCAATCGCGCGAAGCGTTCCGCCAAACCCGGCAGATGAGCATCGACGGCTTCAGTGACCCGCTGGAATTGGGGGTTGCCAGCCTTGGTGAAGAGGCGCGGGTGTTGCGCACCGCTGGCGATTGGAGCGGCGCCATCGAACTGTATGAAGCGCAAAACCTGCACGGTTCCGCCGTGGGTTACACCTCGCTGAAACAGGTGATGAATGAACTGGCCGAGTTGCCCGAAGCAGAACTGGCGAAGTGGTTGCAACGCAAAGCGGTGCAGCAACTGGTCACGGCGTCGTTGATCAGCCGCGTTGGCTGGTCATTTGATGAGCAACCGCCGAACGAGAAAAAACTCATCAAACTGCTGCAGAACAGCACGCGCGGCAGCCTGGAAAACGCCGATCGGCTAGCGGCGCTGAATTATCAACAGGGTGATTACGCCAGCGCCAAGGCCTTCCTCGAAAACGCGGGTAATGGCGGATTGGCCTGGTGGTTACGGGCAAAACTGGCGGTGCGCGATGGCGATAAAAACGCCGCCGCCGCAGCCTACGCCAAAGCGGCGCAGGCCTTCCCGCAGAACGAAGACTGGGGTTATCGACGCACGCCGGACTGGGCGTATGAAAGTGTGCAGCCCAAATGTCGGGTCGAGGGCGAGAGTGCGATTCTGGCGTTGCAACGGGGCGAATACCTGCAAGCCTTTGTGCAGTTGTATCGCAGCAATGACATCTATTGGTTTGATGCCGCGACGGTCGCTGAGCGTGTGCTGACGGTCGATGAACTCAAACAGTATGTCGACGAAAACGTACCGGCCCCGCCGGCGCTGACCCAGCAGGAACGTGACAACTATGTGCCGCTGCCGGTTGCTGCACGCCTGCGCGATCTGCTCGGTCGACGTTTGCTGCGCGAAGGCCATTACGCGCAGGCAGTCGGGTATTTCGACAGTGCCGATCTGCAGAACAAGGCCCGACTCTACGGCGAGCAACGAATGAAGGCTGACGCCGCGTGGTGGCCGACCAAGCGCGCCAGTGCGCTGTACAACGCGGCGTGGACGGCCCGCGAGTGGGGCATGGATATCCTCGGTTACGAGATGGCCCCGGACTACGCCACGTTCGGTGGCAACTACAGCCTGGAGACGGCCGAACTTACAGTCGGTCCTCTGGTGAGTGACGCCGAATTGCAACGTCAGAAAGCCAGTGAAGCGCAACCGGATCAGCGTTATCACTACCGTTTCGTCGCCACCGAGCTGGCCCGTAAAGCCGCCGATAATCTGCCGCACACCAGTCAGGCGTTTGCTGCCGTGCTGTGCAACGCCGCCGGTTGGAACAGCAGCCCGGACGATCAGAGCACGCTGTATCAGCGTTATGTGAAGGAAGGGCCGTACGTGCCGTGGGCTGTGGATTTCGGCAATCAATGCCCATACCCGGACTTCGAGAACGCCGATAAGCGTTACGTCACCCAGGTGACTGATGCCGTGCGCGACACCTTGCGGCCGTACAAGTGGCCGGTGCAGATCGGTGCGATTGTGTTGGGTGTCGGCGCCGCGTTATTGCTGATCACCCGGCGCCAGCGCAAGGGGCGCAAAGGCTAAGCCTGCTGGATAAACGCCAGGCGCACAGCGAAGCCGATCAACAAACCGCCGAACAGCCATTGCTGCACGCGTTGAGCCGTTGGACTGTGTTGCAGCCAACGGCCCAGTGCGGCGCCGGTCAGGGCGTAGGCGCTGTCGAACAGCAAGCCTGCGCCGACCAGCATCGCGCCGAGCAGGGCGAATTGGCTCAGTACCGGTGCGCCGTCGGCGACGATGAATTGCGGCAACAACACTGAGCAGAACAGCAACGCCTTGGGGTTGAGCAGATTGGTCAGCAGCCCGCGCCGGATCGCTTCACGCCATTGCCCGCGAGTCTCGGCAATGTCGTTGGCATTCAAGTTCGGCACCAGCGTGCTGCGCAGGCATTGAATGCCGATCCACAACAGATACGCCGCCCCGGCCAGCCGTACCACTTCGAACGTCCATGGCGCAGCCTTGAACAGCGCCGCCAGCCCCAACGCCGCCAACGCCACATGACAGCTTCGGGCAATCGCCAGGCCTATCGCGGTGGCCAGTGCCGCGCCACGTCCCTGACGGGCGCCGGTCTGCAGCAACAGAATCATGTCCGGGCCGGGCAACAAATAGACCACAGCCAATGCCAGGAAAAACAGCCAGAGACTTGCCACGCTACACCCCTTTGATTGGCGATTCGGTGACGCCAGTCTAGGGCCGAAGGGTGGGGCAGGTGCTTGCGTAGTCAGCTTCAAATACGCTTGGAATTGGCATAACCTGCTGGCTTTCAGCGCCATGACTATCGGAATCTGCCAAACATGAAACTTGACGCCTTTGATCGCAAGATTCTCGCCGCTCTGCAAAGGGACGGACGCCTGAGCAACGTCGAACTGGCGGATGAGATCGGCCTCTCGGCATCGCCGTGCTTGCGTCGGGTGCGGATGCTGGAAGAGGCGGGAGTGATTCGCGGCTATCAGGCTAATCTCGATCGCGATGAGGTGGGGTTGGGGCTGACGGTGTTTGTCGGGGTCAAGGTCGAGCGACACAACGAGGAACAGGCCGAGGCGTTTTACCAGGCGGTCACGGCATTGCCCGAGGTGATTTCGGCGTTTCTGGTGTCAGGAGAGTCGGATTTTCTGCTGCAGGTCGTGGTGCCGGATCTGCGGGCGTATGACCGCTTTCTCACGGGGTGTCTGTTGAAGTTGCCGGGGGTGAGCGACATTCGCAGCAACTTCGCGATTCACACCGTGAAGACGCCGGGGGCACTGCCGTTGGGGCATCTTGCGCTCTAGACCGAGTGGCTCGTTTGGCGAGCAAACTGTAGGGGTTCAGTTTTTTAAACCACGGATTGCTTAATCGTGCAGTTCTACGTGATTGAGGGCCCGCCCCCACAGAGGATTGCATTCCCAGGGTGGGAGCGGGCTTGCTCGCGAAGGCGATAGTCCTGCCAGCGCTTACATCTGCGTCGCCATCCCCTGCACATTCATCGCCGCCTGACGCAGCGCCTCGGACCGGGTCGGGTGTGGGTGGCAGGTCAGGGCAATGTCCTCGGCCGATGCGCTGAACTCCATCGCCACACAAAACTCGCCAATCATTTCACTCACGCTCGGGCCGACCAGATGCACGCCGAGCACTTCGTCCGTGCGCTCGTCGGCGAGGACTTTGGCAAAACCGTCGGTTTCGTGATTGATCTTCGCCCGGCTATTGGCGGTGAACGGAAACTTGCCGACCTTGTAGGCGCGGCCTTCAGCCTTGAGCTGTTCTTCGGTCTTGCCGACGCTGGCCAGTTCCGGTTTGGTGTAGATCACGTTAGGGATCAGATCGTAATTGACCTCACCGGCCTTGCCGTGAATCTGCTCGACGCAGGCCATCGCCTCGTCTTCGGCCTTGTGCGCGAGCATCGGGCCTGAGGTCACGTCGCCGATCACCCACACGCCGGGCGCTTCGGTGCGGTGCTGCTTGTTGGCCAGCATGCCGCGCTTGTCGGTGCTCAAACCGACGTTCTCCAGGCCCAGGCCTTGGGTATAGGGCCGGCGCCCAATCGCCACCAGGACGTAATCGGCTTCCAGTAACTCAGCGGTGCCACCGGCCGCTGGCTCGACACTGAGTTGAACACCGTTGGCCGATGAAGTGGCGCTGGTGACTTTCGAACTCAATTTGAACGCGATGCCTTGTTTGCTCAGCGAGCGCTGCAGGGTTTTGCCAGCCTCAGCATCGACACCGGGGCAGATGCGGTCGAGGAATTCGACCACGGTGACTTGGGCGCCGAGACGCCGCCACACCGAACCGAGTTCGAGACCGATCACGCCGGCGCCAATCACCACCAGATGCTTGGGCACTTCGCTCAGGGACAACGCACCGGTGGAATCGAGGATGCGTTTGTTATCGATGTCGACACCCGGCAGGGGAGTGGGCTCTGAGCCGGTAGCGATGATGATGTCCTTGGCGGTCAGCTCGATCGTGCTGCCCTGGTCGCCTGTCACCGTGACTTTGCCCGGGCCGTCGATGTGGCCCCAGCCTTTGATCCAGTCGACCTTGTTCTTGCGAAACAAAAACTCGATGCCTTTGGTCAGGCCGGTCACGCTCTCGTCTTTCTGTTTCATCATCTGTGCGAGGTTCAGCGTCGGTTTGACCTCGATCCCGAGATTGGCGAACTCCGCGCCCATCGCTGCGTCGTACAGCTCGGAAGCATGCAGCAAGGCTTTGGATGGCATGCAACCGACGTTCAGGCAGGTGCCGCCGAGGGTTGCCCGGCCTTCAACGCAGGCAGCCTTGAGGCCCAACTGTCCAGCGCGGATGGCCGCGTTATAACCGCCGGGACCGCCGCCCAGAATCACCACGTCATAGTTGCTCATGCGCTTGCTCCTCATTGATGGATGCGGATGGCTAAAGGTAGTTCTCGAATAAAATTACGAACGTAATATGTGCGTTTCCGGGTATTTCGGTCAAGGCTTCAGTCAAGCGACAGGTTGAGCGTTTTTGAATAAGCGTGATTGTGTACGAATATTTCACGCTTTTCGTTATATCGTAACGATATGAAGAGTGAACCAATGATTTCGGGGTGATATGCAAGTCGATCTGGAGGTTGATGGCACGCAAGTGACCGGACTGCCGCGCTTTCAGCAGGCGGCCATACAAGGTCGACGATTGCGCAGGGTGGCGATCGGTCTCGGCGCCGTGGCCGGAGTGGGTTGGGTTCTGGCGTTTTTTGTCGCGCTGTTTGCGCCGCAATCGGTGTGGCTACCGCTGTTAGTGAGTCAAAGCGCGGCGCTGCTGGTGCTGGTTGCCGGGCTGCAATCGGCGTGGTCGGTGACGCAATGGCGCGAGCGGGTGATCAATCCGGTGGTGCCGACGTCGCTTGCTGATGAGGAGCGGCCTGAGCCGAATGGCTGGTACGAACGATGGCTGGATCGCCTGAGTCAGCGCGGTTTGCACCTGCTAGGCCTGATCGGCGCAGCGACTTTGTGGCTGGGCGGCTGGGCGCTCTTGGTGATGCTCAGCATCGAACAGGTGTGGAACCTCGCATTGCCGCCGGCGGCTGTCGGGTTGTCTGCCACGGTAGGTGCGGCATTGGCGTTGCTGCTGGCGTTCGGTTTGCTGGTGATGGAGCGGCAACTGGCGCAGGAAAATCCTGCCCAATGGCCTGAAGCAGGATCACTCGCGCAACTGACCCGCGTGGCGATCATCAGCCTGATAGTGGGCGCGCTGTGCTTGTTGTTCGCCGGTGAGCAGGCGGTGTGGCCAATTCGTTTGGCCGTGCTGGTGGGTATCTTGCCGGGAATGGTAGCGATCGAGTTGCTATTACGCGCTGTATTGTCGGTGTTCAGCCCTCGTCGTGAACAGCTTGAGCCGACGCTGCTGGCCCGCAGTTTTGTCGCCGACATGCTGCACTGGCCGCCACAACCGCTGCTCGCGTTGCAGCATGAATTACACAACCGTTTCGGTATCGATCTGCGTCAGATCTGGGCGTTCAGTTACATGCGCCGGGCGTTTTTGCCGGTGTTGGCGCTGGTGGTGGCAGTGGGTTGGTTGCTGACCGGCCTCCACGAAATTCCATTGCAAGGCCGGGGCATCTACGAGCGTTTCGGTAAACCGGTGCAGGTCTTCGGCCCCGGTTTGCACGCGGGTTTGCCGTGGCCGTTGGGGCGCGTGTTGAGCGTCGAAAACGGTGTGGTGCATGAATTGGCAACCAGTGTTGGTGAGAACCCGGCACCGGCTCAACTCGACCCTGCTGAAGGGCCGGCGCCGATGACGGCCAACCGGTTGTGGGATGCCAGTCATGTCAACGACAAATCCCAGGTCATTGCCAGCAGTCGCGGCGAGCAGCAGAGCTTTCAGATCGTCAACATGGACGTACGTTTCATCTATCGCATTGGTCTGAGCGATCAGGCAGCGCTCGCCGCCACCTACAACAGCGCCGATGTACCGACGTTGATTCGCAGCACCGCCAGCCGGATTCTGGTGCACGATTTCGCCTCGCGTACCCTCGACGGTTTGCTCGGTGAGGACAGGGCAGGGCTGGCCGAAGAGATCGGTCGTGCGGTGCAACGTGATCTGCACAAACTCGACAGTGGCGTGGAGATTCTCGCCACGGTGGTCGAGGCGATTCATCCGCCGGCCGGTGCCGCCAATGCTTATCACAGCGTGCAAGCCGCGCAGATCGGCGCGCAGGCGCTGATCTCCCGTGAGCGTGGCGCTGCCGCAGAAGCGAGCAATCAGGCGCAGTTGCAGGCCAGTCTTGCTCGCGACCAAGCCAGCGCCAATGCGCGTGAAATCAACGCGACGGCGCAGGCGGCGGATCTGAAATTCAGCGCTGAGCAAAAAGCCTTTGCCAGTGCTGGCCAGGCGTTTGTGCTGGAGCAATACCTCAGCCAACTCAGCCTTGGATTGAGCAAAGCCAAACTGCTCATTCTTGACCATCGTCTGGGCGGCAGCAGCAACGCGCCGACCATCGACCTGCGTACGTTCACGCTGCCGGCTGACCCGACGCCCGCGCGCACCACCGCTCAACCAGGAGTTGCCCATTGAGCCAGTCGCACACTCACGATCATCATGACCACAGCGGCCACGATCACGGCCACGGCGGGCATCACCATCACCATGGACATCATCACCACGGTGATCCGGCTGAAGCAGGGCCCTTTCCATGGCGGCGCATGGGCTGGGCGGTGTTGCTGGTCGCGTTCGCCATTGCGGCTGCGAGCCTGGTGCAAGTTCGCTCCGGTGAAGCCACAGTGATCACTCGCTTCGGAAATCCATCGCGGGTGTTGCTTGATCCAGGATTGAGCTGGCGCTGGCCGGCGCCGTTCGAAGCGGCGATTCCGGTGGATCTGCGCCTTCGTACCACCTCCAGCGGCTTGCAGGATGTCGGTACCCGCGACGGTTTGCGCATCATCGTTCAGGCTTATGTCGCTTGGCAGGTGCAGGGCGATCCGGACAATGTGCAACGCTTTATGCGTGCGGTGCAGAACCAGCCTGACGAAGCAGCCCGGCAGATCCGCACGTTTGTCGGTTCGGCACTCGAGACCACGGCCAGCAGTTTTGATCTGGCGAACCTGGTGAACACCGACGCGAGTCAGGTGCGCATTGCTGATTTTGAAGCGCAATTGCGTCAGCAGATCGATCAGCAATTGCTCGCCACTTACGGTGTGCGCGTTGTGCAGGTGGGTATTGAGCGGCTGACGTTGCCGTCGGTGACGCTCACCGCCACGGTTGATCGGATGCGCGCTGAGCGTGAAACCATCGCCACTGAGCGCACGGCCATCGGCAAGCGTGAAGCGGCGCAAATCCGCTCTGCCGCCGAGCGCGATGCGCGAATTGTTCAGGCAGATGCAACGGTGAAAGCGGCGGACATCGAAGCACAATCCCGCGTCGAAGCCGCGCAAATCTACGGTCGTGCCTATGCCGGCTCTCCGCAGCTTTACAACGTGCTGCGTTCGCTCGACACCCTCGGCACCATCGTTACGCCAGACACCAAACTGATCCTGCGCACCGATGCCGCGCCATTCCGCGTGCTCGTCGATGGCCCACCAACGCTCGACAGCAAATCCGGATCGCAGCCATGAATGAAGAAGTTCCACGTGGAACACATTCGCTGAGCAGTCCATGGATTCAGGCAGGACGTTTGGCGTTTCTCTCCCTGTATGCGGTGACGGTGTTGGCCGCATTGGCTTGGGCGTTTTCCAATGTGCGGCAAATCGACCCGCAGAATCGCGCCGTGGTTTTGCATTTTGGCGCGCTGGATCGCGTTCAGAATGCCGGTCTGTTATTGGCATGGCCGCAGCCGTTCGAGCAGGTGGTTTTGCTGCCGGCAGCGGATCGGGTGATCGAGCGTCGAGTGGAGAATCTTCTGCGCTCGGAGGAGGCGCTGAAGGCTGACCGGGTCGCCTCTTTCGCCACGCCTTTGAGCGATGCGCTGGCCGGCTCTGGTTATTTATTGACCGGTGATGCGGGTGTGGTGCAACTGGATGTGCGGGTGTTTTACAAGGTGACCGATCCGTATGACTTCGTGCTTCAGGGTGATCATGTGCTGCCGGCGCTGGATCGTCTGGTCACGCGCAGTGCTGTGGCGCTAACAGCCGCGCGCGATCTGGACACCATTCTGGTCGCCCGTCCGGAACTGATCGGCGCCGACAATCAGGCCGCTGAACGCCGTGAACGGTTGCGCGGTGATCTGGTGCAAGGCATCAACAAACGCTTGGCCGAGTTGAAGGCGAGCGGGCAGGGCATCGGAATTGAAGTGGCGCGAGTCGATGTGCAATCGAGTCTGCCAGGCCCTGCGGTCAGTGCCTTCAATGCGGTTTTGACCGCCAGCCAACAAGCCGATAAAGCCGTGGCCAATGCGCGCACAGACGCGGAGAAACTCACCCAAACCGCCAACGAACAAGCCGATCGCACCTTGCAAGTTGCCCATGCCCAGGCCGGCGAACGTCTGGCAAAAGCGTCCGCCGACACCGCCACAGTGCTGAGTCTGGCCAAGGCGCAGCAACAAGGCACCGACCCGCAAATGCTCTTGCGGATTTACCGTGAGCGTATGCCGAAGATTCTCGCTCAGGCCGGATCGGTGACCACGGTCGATCCGAAAGACGATTCCCGCCTGATCATTCAGGGAGCCAGTAAATGAGTGCGACCACTGCTGCACCGAGCCTGTTGTCCTCGGCCGAACAACGCCGCGCCGCGAGGCAATTGACCTTGGCGATGCTCGCGCTCGGTCTGCTTGGCCTGGGATTGATCTGGCGTTGGCAGGTGCCGGAACAAACCGGCGTCAGTCAGTTGCTGCTCGGTTTTGCTTCTGTGTTGGTGGCCGTACCGGTCATGCGCTCGGCGTGGTACAGCCTGCGTTATCCGAGCCTGCACGGCATTACCGATCAACTGATTGCCCTGGCGATGTTGGGGGCCTGGGCGACGGGCGATCTGCTGACGGCGGCGCTGCTGCCGATCATCATGATCTTTGGTCATGTGCTGGAGGAGCGCAGTGTCATCGGTTCGCAGGAAGCGATTCACGCCCTCGGTCAATTGACCCGCAGCCATGCGCGCAAGATTCAGGCTGACGGTTCGATCATCGAAGTGGACAACGGCACGCTCAGATCCGGCGACACGGTTGAGGTGCGTGCCGGTGATCGCGTCCCGGCGGACGGTCGGGTTCTTTGCGGTCAAGCGAGCCTCGATACCGCGTCGATTACCGGTGAGTCCGTACCGGTTGAGGCGGGTGTCGGTATGACCGTATTCGGTGGCGCGATCAATCTCGACGGTTTGCTGCGCGTCGAAGTGACCCGTACGGGCGATGAGTCGACCCTGGGTAAAGTTATCGCACTGATGCAAAACGCCGAGCGCTCGAAGCCGCCGATCACCCGGTTGCTCGAACGTTATGCCGGCAGCTACATGGTACTGGTGTTGCTGCTGGCGGCGGTGACCTGGTTTATCACCCACGATGCGCAGGCGATGCTCGCGGTGCTGGTGGCGGCGTGTCCGTGCGCCTTGGTGTTGTCGGCACCGGCCACGGCGATTGCCGGTGTTGCGGTGGCGGCGCGCCACGGGATACTGATCCGCAGTTCGGCGTTCCTTGAAGAGTTGGCCGACCTCACATCCCTGGTGGTCGACAAAACCGGGACCCTGACTTACGGCACTTTGCGCTTACAGTCGATCAGCAGTCCCCGGGCGGACTCAACCAGTGTCATGGCGCTGGCCGCCAGTCTTGGCGCGGCGAGTAGTCACCCGGTCAGTCGTGCGCTCGCCGGGTTGGTTAGCCAGGAAGGATATTTGTCGCTCACCGAGATACATGAGCGGCAGGGGCTTGGTGTCGTCGCCATGACCGGGCAAGGCGAGGCGGCACTCGGGCGGCCGGAGTTGTTCGCGCAATTGGCTATCGCCACCACGCCGATTCCTGAACATGACGGACCGATTGCCGGCCTGGCGCTGAACGGTGAGTTTCTCGCGTGGTTGTTGTTGGCCGACACGGTCAAACCGGAAGCGCGTTTTGCGCTTGGCGAATTACGAGAGCTGGGCCTGGGCCGGCAGTTGTTGCTGACCGGTGATCGGCAAAGCGTCGCCCAGACCTTGGCCAGGGATGTCGGTTTGCAGGAGGTTCAAGCCCAAGCCTTGCCCGAGGACAAACTCAATCGCGTGCTCAAGGAAATCGACAACGGCTTCCGGCCGATGGTGGTCGGTGACGGCATCAACGATTCGCTCGCGCTCAAGGCTGGCGTGGTTGGCGTCGCGATGGGGGCGGGTGGTGCGGATATTGCGTTGGCGTCGGCGGACATCGTGCTGATCGGCAGTGATCTGCGTCGGCTCGGTACCTGCGTGCGATTAAGCCGTCAATGCCGCAGGACATTGCAGGTCAACGTGATCATCGGTCTGGGCTGGACGCTGGCCATCGTCGTGTTTGCCGCATTCGGCTGGCTGGGGGCAGCCGGGGCGATGATTGCCGCGTTGCTGCATAACCTCAGTACGCTATTGGTGCTGGGCAACGCCGGGCGTTTGCTGCGTTTTCAGGAGCCGTTGCTCAAGCTCAGAGAAGATATTTAAATTTTTTTTGAGGCCTCTGTAACGCCGTCGGGGTAGCGCTCTCTAGTGCTATGTCGGGACTGAACAAACCGTCCAGCCGACATCCCTGACGATTACCGAGGATAAGAAAAATGACTATCAAGACCGCTGCTGCTGGTGCCGCTCTCGCTTTGGCCGCTGCCACTCTGTTTGCCGGTGTCGCCACCAATGCGATGGCCGCTGATGCCAACGTTCACTGCTACGGCGTGACTGCCTGCAAAGGCCAGAACGACTGCAAAACCAAAGACCATGCTTGCAAAGGCCAAGGCTCCTGCAAAGGCCAGGGTTTCAAAGCCATGACTCAAGCAGCTTGCGAAGAAGCAGGTGGCAAGGTCGGCGAATAACTGACCGGCAAGTGCCGCCGCAGTGGCTCACGCCACTGCGGCCACTTTTTAACAGGAGTCTGCACATGTCCGCCTCTGACCCCTTCCTCGGCTATGGCCTGGGATTGCGTAGCGCTTACTACCAGCAGATCCTCGAACAGTCGCCGAACGTGGACTGGTTTGAAGTGGTCTCCGAAAATTTCATGGTGCAGGGCGGTAAAGCCCTGTATCACCTGGACGCCATTGCCGAGCGTTATCCGCTGGTGATGCATGGCGTTTCCCTCTCCATCGGCGGGCCACATGCCCTCGATGTGGACTATCTGAAACAACTCAAGCAACTGGCCGAACGGGTCAACCCCGCGTGGATCTCTGATCACTTGTGCTGGAGTCGCGGCAACGCTCATCAGTTGCACGATTTGCTGCCTCTGCCTTACACCGAAGAAAGTCTTGAATACATTGCCGAACGCGTGCGCCACGTTCAGGACGTTTTGCAGCGGCCGTTGGTGCTGGAGAACGTCTCCAGCTATGTCCGCGGCGCTTCGGATGATTTCACTGAATGGGAGTTTCTTGCTGTCCTGAGTCGGGTGAGCGGTTGTGAGTTACTGCTGGACGTCAACAATGTCTACGTCAGCTCCCGCAATCATGGTTTCGATCCGTGGACGTTCATTCAAAGCCTGCCGACCGACAAGGTGCGTCAACTGCATCTGGCGGGACACAGCGACTACGGCGATTACGTCATCGATACCCATGACCAACCGGTGAGCGACCCCGTCTGGGCGTTGTATCAACGTACGTTGGAGCACTTCGGGCCGGTGGCTACTTTGCTGGAACGTGACGATCACTTTCCGCCTTTTGAAGAGTTGCTCGATGAGCTGCAAAAGGCCCGGGCGCTGGGTGAAAGGGTTCTGGCCGGGAGACAGCAATGCGCCTGAAAGAATGGCAATTGGCATTCGAGTCGTATTTGCTGGATGAGGCGGCCACAGCCCAACCGCTGCTGGGCGCCAGCCTGATCGGCGGGCCTACGCTGGATGTCGGCACCGGTCTGGCGATCTATCACAACGCTTATCAGGCCCGACTACTGGAAGTGTTGCGCAACGATTTTCCGGTGATCTGGTACTGGATGGGCGACGATGAGTTCGACTCGCTCGCCACCGCGTACCTGCGTCAATACCCGTCGGCGCATTACAGCCTGCGTTGGTTGGGTAAAGGTTTCGAAGGGTTTATTCGCGAGCATCTGGTGCCTGAACACAGTGCGCCTTTGGCTGAAATGGCCACGCTCGAGTGGGCATTCACTTTGGCTTTCGATGCGCCAGCGGGTGAGCCGTTAAATCTCGAAACCATGACGACGCTGTCCGCGCAAGAATGGCCAGTGCTGCGGGTCAAACTCGCGCCTTGCGTTCAGTGGCTGGAATGCCGGTTCAACAGCGTCGCCCTGTGGCGTTCCGTTAAAGAACAAACCGATTTCCCTACCAGCCAGCCACTCCAAACCCCTCAGATCTACCTGATCTGGCGCAACGATCTGATCTGTCATTACCGCAGTCTGGAATCTGCCGAGGCCAATGCTCTGAATGGCTTGGTAAACGAAGGTTGGAGTTTCGCCGAACTGTGCGCCGAGTTAGCAGTCATCTATGAAGAGGGCGCTCCACTTCAGGCCGTGACCTGGTTGAAACAGTGGGTGCAGGAAGGCCTGTTAGAGCGTCTGCAACAATAGATAAGGCTAATTAAATCGATAGCCTGCTATTTTTCCAGGATGGTCTACCCTCAGATTCGACGTCTGAAACAAGGGGGATTTCCATGCTCGCGCAACTTCCACCGGCCTTACAGAATCTGCAGCTTGCGCTTCGTCTGCGACTTTGGGATGGCCATGAGTTCAATCTCGGGCCATCGCCCAGTGTCACCATCGTGGTCAAGGATCCCCAGATGGTTTCGCAGTTGACCCACCCAAGCCTTGATGCGCTAGGGGCTGCATTCGTCGAGGGCAAGCTCGAACTGGAGGGCTCGATTGCCGAGGTCATCCGTGTTTGTGACGAGTGGAGCAGCGCTTTGCTCAATGAGGATGACGACAGCAACCCGGTACGCTCGCTGCACGACAAGGAAACCGACGCCAAAGCCATCTCCTATCACTACGACCTGTCCAACGCGTTCTACCAGCTCTGGCTGGACAGCGACATGGCGTACTCCTGCGCTTATTTTGAGACTGGCAGCGAAACCCTTGAACAGGCGCAACAAGCCAAATTCGGTCATCTATGCCGCAAGCTGCGTTTGCAGCCAGGCGACTATTTACTCGATGTCGGTTGTGGATGGGGCGGCCTGGCGCGCTACGCCGCCCGGGAGTTCGGCGCCAAGGTATTGGGTATCACCCTGAGCAACGCGCAACTGGAACTGGCCCGCGAGCGGGTGAAAGCCGAAGGCCTGGAAGACCTGATCGAACTGCAACTGCTCGACTACCGCGATCTGCCCCAGGACGGGCGTTTCGACAAAGTGGTCAGCGTCGGTATGTTTGAGCACGTCGGCCACGCCAATCTCGCCGAGTACTGTAAAACCTTGTTTGGCGCGGTGAAGGAGGGCGGTCTGGTGATGAACCATGGCATCACCGCCAAGCATACCGATGGCCGTCCGGTGGGGCGTGGTGCCGGGGAGTTCATCGAGAAATATGTATTCCCCAACGGCGAGCTACCGCACCTGGCAATGATCTCGGGCGAGATCAGCGAAGCCGGACTGGAGATTGTCGACGTCGAAAGCCTGCGCCTGCATTACGCACGTACGCTGGATCACTGGAGCGAGCGGCTGGAGGACAACCTCGAAGCCGCCGCGAAACTGGTGCCTGATCAGGCGTTGCGTATCTGGCGCCTGTACCTGGCTGGCTGTGCTTACGCATTCGCGCATGGCTGGATCAATCTGCACCAGATTCTCGCGGTGAAAGCGCACGCCGATGGCAGCCACGAACTGCCTTGGACCCGTGACGACATCTACCACCCTTGATAACCGCCGCTCCCTCAATCTGTAGGAGGGAGCGTTTAGAGAATCGGTGAAATAAGCCGGGCGATCCGCATGCCGACCTGTTGCAGGCGGTGGATCTTCCGGCTTTCTTCTTTGGCGATCTCAAAGGCTTGCTCGAAATCCTCGTTGAGCATGTGTTCCACGCTGGCGGCAAAATCGCTGTCGACGGTCAGCAGCATCACTTCGAAATTCAGCCGGAACGAGCGGTTGTCCAGATTGGCGCTGCCGATGGCGCTGATCTCACTGTCGATCAACACGACTTTCTGATGCAGGAACCCCGGTTGGTAGCGGAATACGCGCACGCCTGCGCGCACGGCTTCAAACGCATAGAGGCTAGAGGCGGCATAGACGATACGGTGATCGGGACGCGAAGGCAGCAGCAAGCGCACATCCACACCGCGTAAAACCGCCAGCCTTAACGCCGCGAATACGGCTTCGTCTGGAATGAAGTAAGGGCTGGTGATCCACACCCGCTCCGTCGCGGCGTGGATGGCTTCGACGAAGAACAGAGAGCAGGTTTCGTAAGCATCCGCCGGCCCACTGGCGAGCAGTTGGCAGAGCACGCCATCGTCGGGGTACTCATCCGGCAAGATGAGCGGCGGTAACGTTCGCGCGGCCCAGAACCAGTCTTCGGCAAAGGATTCCTGCATGCACGCCACCACCGGGCCTCGCACCTTCACATGCGTGTCGCGCCATGGCGCCAACGTTGGTTTCTCCCCCATGTATTCATCGCCGACGTTATGCCCGCCGACAAACCCGATTACACCATCGACCACGACGATTTTGCGGTGGTTACGGAAATTGACCTGAAAGCGGTTGAGCCAGCCGCTGCGTGTGGCGAAGGCTTTGACTTCGACGCCGCCATCACGCAATGCCTGCACATAGCTGTGGGGCAGGGCGTGGCTGCCGATGCCGTCGAAGAGCAAATGGATGGTCACGCCTTCAGCGGCTTTCTTGAGCAGCAAATCGCGCAGGCGTTGGCCGAGTCGGTCGTCATGAATGATGAAGAACTGGATCAGTACCGCTTCCCGGGCTTGATCGATGGCATGGAAAATCGCCTCGAAGGTGTCTGTGCCGTTCACCAACAACTGTACTTCGTTGTTTGCCAGGCACGGCATGCGGCCCAGTTTGGGCATGGCGCGTAGCGATGCATAGGCATTCGAGGCACGGGCGGTCAGGGCTTCTTCTACCCATGGACGCCAGTTCAGTTCGGAGATGGCCTGACGCATCTGTTCGTTGGCTTGGCGTCGCGCTTTGATGTAGCCATCGAACGTGCTGCGGCCGAACACCAGGTAAGGAATAAGCGTCAGGTAAGGAATGAAGATCAGCGACAATGCCCAAGCGATCGAGCCCTGAGCCGTGCGCACGGTCAGCACCGCATGAATCGCGGCGATCAATCCGAGGGTGTGTATCAGGGCGATCATATAACCGAAAATGTGCGGTCCAAAATAATCCATGGGGCAGCCTTGCTCCGCAAGATTCAATGCTTAACAGACCATGTTCTATCGCGAATGTCGCTATTTAATTGGTGCATGAACCGAAGCAATCGGCCGACGTCTAACGGCCACTACTGATCAGGAGTTTATCGATGAATGTTCGTCTGCTGGGTTTGGCGCTGGGCCTGGGTTTGGCAATGCCGGTGATGGCTCAGGCGCAGATGCTGCAACCGGGTCTGTGGGAAATGACCTCGAGCAATGTGAAAGTCGATGATCAACCGATGGATGTGCAATCGATCCTTGGCCAACTCCAGGGGCAGATGACTCCCCAACAGCGGGCAGCGCTGGAAAAGAACGGGATCAATATTGGCGGTAAAGGCATCCGCGCCTGTCTGACGCCGCAACAAGTGGCGACCGATGATATTCCGTTGGCTGATCCGCAATCGGGCTGCAAACAGCAGATCACCGACCGTAGCGGCAACCAATGGAAATTCCGCTTCAGTTGCCCGAGAGCGCAGGGCACTGGTGTGGCCACGTTCCTCAGTGATCGTGAATTCACCACGGTCGCCAACGGTACATTCAACGCCATCGGTATCAATCAGAAGGGTAGTCTGGAAACCCGCGCGGTATGGCTGGGCCAGGATTGCGGCGCTGTCAAACCAAGAACTTAAATCCTTCGCGAGCAAGCCCGCAGCCACAGGTCTAGTGTTGACCTTGTGGCTGCGGGCTTGTTCGTGAACGCGTCTTTAAAACCTTATCAAAATGAGGGGTCAGAACTCGTTCTGCAGGGCTTTATAGCCGCGCACCAGATCGACGTTGGTACGCGCCACGTCTTCGGAAAACTCTGAGGCGCTGACACTCACCGGCGCGAATAACGACAGGTCGGTGTTCGGGCCGATGCGGGTGGTGGAGGGCACATAGAACGCGTCTGGCAAATCGCGACCATCGACCACGGAGTTATGGCGTACCACGCAGCCACTGCCAACCACGCAGTTGAACAACACGCTGTTGAAGCCGATGAATACCCGGTCGCCGACCACGCACGGGCCGTGCACGATCGAGCGGTGTGCGATGGAGCTGAACTCGCCGATGGTCACCGCTGCACCGGATTTTGAGTGGATCACCACACCGTCCTGAATGTTCGAATTGGCGCCGATGGTGATCGGCTCCATCCCGCCCGATGCATCCACCTCGTCCGCGCGGATGACCGCGTACGGGCCGACGAAGACGTTTTCGCCGATCACCACTTTGCCGCAGATGATCGCGGTTTTGTCGACATAGGCCGACTCGGCAATTTGCGGTAAATCGCCTGAAGGATTTTTGCGGATCATGGTCGGCTCAGCGCGTCGTAAAGGGTGTTGAGGTTGTATTCGAACAAGCCGGTGAAGGTGCTGGCCGGGCCACTCGCGGCGAGGGCGTCCGAGTAAAGCGTGCCGCCGATGTGCGCGCCGCTTTCGTCGGCGATCTGTTTGAGCAGGCGGGCGTCCTTGATGTTTTCCATGAACACCGCTTTGACGTGGGCCTGGCGGATCTGGGTGATCAGTGCAGCGACTTCTGCGGCGGACGGTTCGCGCTCGGTCGACAGCCCCTGGGGAGCCATGAAGTCGATACCGTAGGCCTGACCGAGGTAACCGAAGGCATCATGGCTAGTAACGATCTTGCGATTGCCCGGTGGTAGCGAACCCAGTTTGGCCTTGGCTTCGGCGAGGAGGGCGTAGATTTGCTTCAGATAGGTTTTGCTGTTGCGCTCGTAATCGGCTTTGTTCGCCGGGTCAGCCGCGATCAGTGCTTTGGTGATGTTGGCGATGTACAGCTCAGTGTTGGCCAGATTGTGCCAGGCGTGTGGGTCGGGAACGGTCTCGCCGTCCTCGTCCAGCGAGCGTGGAATCACGCCGTGACTGGCACTGACGACCGGGGCTTTGGTCTCAGTGCTGGTCACCAGACGATCCAGCCATGGCTCAAAACCGAGCCCGTTCTTGATGATCAGTTTGGCCTTGAGCAGGGCTTTGGCATCGTCCGGTGTTGGCTCATAGGTGTGGGCGTCAGCGTCCGGGCCGACCATGTTGGTGATCTGGATATGCTCGCCGCCGACCTGATGCACCATGTCGGCGAGGATGCTGAAGCTGGTGACCACTGGCAATTTTTCCGCCGCCGACAACGACATCGACAGCATCAGGCTGAACAGCACAAGTAGAGCGCGCATCGGGAAACACCTCATTGGGATGTGAGCAAAGGCGGGCGGCGCAGCAGGCCGTGCACCGGTCCGAACACCACGGACAGCAGATAAGCCGCGCCGGCGACCAGCACGATGGCGGGGCCGCTGGGCAGTGAGTAATAGAACGACAGCAACAAACCGAGCCATACCGACAGGCAACCCAGGGTTGCTGCAACGGCTATCAGGATGGGTAGGCGTCGACTCCAGAATCGTGAGGCCGCAGCGGGAAGCATCATCAGCCCGACCACCATCAGCGCACCGATGGCCTGGAAACCGATCACTAGATTCAGTACAACCAGCGTCAGAAACACACCATGGGCGAGCGGGCCGAGGCGGCTGACGGTTCTCAAAAATAGCGGGTCGAGGGTATCGAGCAGCAGCGGTTTGTAGATGAGCGTCATGGCGATCAGGCTCAGCGCCGAGACCCACAACATGCCATTGAGGGTTGGCCCATCGACGGCCAAGGCCGAGCCGAACAGCAGGTGCAAAAGGTCGAGGCGTTTGCCGGCTACGCCAAGAATGAGTACGCCGGCGGCCAAGGAGATTGGATAGATCGCCGCCAGGCTGGCGTCTTCGCGCAGGCCGGTGCGTCGGGTGATCCATGCGGCGAGACCGGCCATGGTCAAACCGGCACCGAGGCCGCCGAGTGTCAGCGCCGGCAGACTTAGACCAGCGAACCAGAAGCCCAATGCGGCGCCGGGAAGGATGCCGTGGGCGACGGCGTCACCAATCAGGCTCATGCGTCGCAAGATCAGAAACACACCCAGGGGGGCGGTGCTGCAGGCCAATACCAGCCCGCCTAACAAGGCGCGACGCATGAAGACGAACTCGCTGAACGGCTGCCAGAAGTGGGCGACGGTGAGCATCAGGCCACCTGCGTATGAGGTGTTTGCCGGATCAGTTCGGCGCTCGGTCCATACACGCAGCCGGTGTTTTTGATCAGCAAAGTTTGGGGGATGTGTTGGCGCACGGCGCTCAGGTCATGACACACCACGACGAGTGTGCGTCCCTCTGCATGCCATGCGTGGATGTGTTGCCAAAGTAGCTGCTGACCGAGTTCATCGAGTGCGGCGTGGGGTTCGTCCAGCAGTAGCACAGGTGTGTCCGTCAGGCTCAGTCGAGCGAGCAGGGCGCGTTGTAATTCGCCGCCTGAGAGCGCCATGAGTGGACGGCGTTCAAGTCCACCAAGGTGCCAGTTTTCCAGTGCGGTTTTGAGGCGCTGAGCGCGCAACGTTGTCGACAGTCTGCGTCCCCAGAATCCGGCGGCCACGAGTTCCTCTAGGCTAATCGGGAATTGCCGATCCAGATGCTGTTGTTGTGGGAGGAAGGACAGCCCGCTCTGCCGTGGAACGCTCAGGGCGACTTGGCCTGCCAAGGGTTTTTGCAGGCCCGCGATCACTTTCAGCAAACTGCTTTTGCCGCAGCCGTTAGCGCCGATGATCGCGGTAAGACTGCCTGTTTCGAATTCGAGACTCAGAGGCGAAGTCAGCGGCTGGCCGGGTGCGCCCCAGCTCAAGGATTGGCAGCGGATCATGCGTTCTCCCGGTGCCAACGACTTTCGGCGACGGCGTCATGGGCGTGCAGACTTTCTGCGTGAATCACTCGCAGGTGAAAGGCGTTGACGCCTGGTGAGCGGCGTAAGGCCAGATTCAGCCGGCGAGCGGCGTCTTCGCAGAACATCGGATTCTGTCCGTTGGTCAAGGCGAAGGCTTGTTCGTCAGCACGTTTCACAGCGGTTTGGACGGCGGTGCCGAGGGCTGCTTCAGCATCGTTGATGATCGTGCTCAACGGCAGCTCATCGATAAATTCATCGAGGTGCAGGTGTAATTGCGCGGTACTGCGTTGGCTGTGTGGCGTGGCGACGATGCCTTGGCTTGTACCGAGCCAGGACAGCACATCGGCGTGTTGCAGCGGTTTGTTAGCGAAGTCATCAATGAATTGTTGCTGGATGAGCTGCCTCGCGAGTGCTGCGGAGCAAGGGCACGTCGAGGAATATTTCACGTCAATTTTGAGTTCCACGTGGAACATATCGTTTTTCAGACTGGCTGAAAGGGTGACTGGGTAGGATCGCCACCCGGCCAAAGGGCTGACCAATGCGGGGCGTTTCAATAGCAGATCGGTGTGGATATTCAGGTAGGCATTTTTGGATAAGCCGTCATGGCTATCGAGAAAATGCTGGAGTATTTGGCGCAAAAAATTGGGGGAGAGGTTTGTGTGTTCGAGGGCCGCTAACGACACATAGAGTCGCGACATATGAATGCCGCGTGCTTCACCGTCATCGAGACTCACACCGGCATCAGCCTTGGCGCTCAGACGTTGGCCTTCTAGCAACACGGGTAACTCAATGCCGCACATGCCCACCCATTCGAGGGGTAAAGCTTGGCGAGACGCCTGCGCGGCGATATCCGGGAGTGTCAGCGAATTCATGTTCGGGGCCATCGTGTTAATTGAATTTGATGTTACATTATAACAATGCAAATCACGATGCCTTTTTCATGAACAGGCTTTCATATGCACAGACGTCACTTGCTCAATTTGATTCTGGCCAGTGCGGCCTTCGCTCTCCCTTTCAGTGCGTCAGCTACGCAGATCCGCAACGCTCGACTCTGGCGTTCAGATGAAAGGCTGCGCTTGGTCTTCGATTTAAGCGGACCGGTACGCTACAAAACCTTCACGCTCAGTGCGCCGGAGCGGCTCATTATTGATTTGAGTGGGGCGAGTGTCAGCGGTGATTTCAGTCAGCTAGTGTTAAAAAACACCGTTATTCGATCTATCAGATCCGGCGCTTTTGGCCGTGGTGATACGCGGATTGTTCTCGATTTGAGCAGCCCTGTACTGCTTAACAGCTTCCTTCTGGCGCCACAGGAGGGTCAGGGACATCGGCTTGTGTTGGATTTGGTCAGCGCAAAGCAGTCCATTGCAGCGCCAATGGTTCCACGTGAAACATCCTTGGATAAGGTTCATCCAAAGCGCGACATCATCGTGGTTGTCGACCCTGGGCATGGTGGAAAGGACCCTGGTGCAGTCGGCGCCAAGGGAGAGCGGGAAAAGGATGTGGTGTTATCCATCGCGAAATTGCTCGCCAAACGTCTGAAAAAAGAGAAAGGTTTTGACGTGAAGCTGGTGCGCAACGACGACTTCTTCGTGCCTTTACGCAAGCGTGTCGAGATCGCTCGTCAGCACAAGGCCGACATGTTCATTTCGGTACATGCCGATGCGGCGCCGCGTCTGACGGCCTCTGGCGCGTCGGTGTATTGCCTGTCTGAAGGTGGCGCGACATCAGCGACTGCCCGCTTCATGGCGCAACGCGAAAACGGTGCCGATCTGCTCGGCGCCACCAGCCTGCTTAATCTCAAAGACAAGGACCCGATGCTCGCCGGGGTGATTCTCGACATGTCGATGAACGCGACGATCGCTGCTAGTTTGCAGCTTGGGAAAACGGTTCTCGGCAGTCTTGCAGGCATTACTACGCTGCACCAAAAGCGCGTCGAGCAAGCAGGCTTCGCGGTTTTGAAGTCGCCAGATGTGCCCTCGATCCTGGTGGAAACAGGCTTTATTTCCAACGTGCGTGACAGTCAGCGGCTGGTCACGACGCGGCATCAACAGGCCGTCGCTGATGGTTTATTTGACGGGCTGCAGCGCTACTTTGAAAAGAATCCACCCATCGACAGCTACCTCGCGTGGCAGCAGACCCGGCAAAAAACGCAGGCCTAGCAGCCGGTGATTCGGCTGCAAGTAAACTTCGCGCTGCTACCGCCCGAACTGGAGAAGCGGTTGATAGTCGTCCAACCAACCCGACGGGTATAGCCCACCCAGGCTTCCCCGTCGGAGGCGACGCCGGTGAAGAACGTCAGTTGACCGAACCGACTGTTGGTTTGCGCCCAGTAACGCTGGCTGCTCTTTTCAAAACCACGCAGATAGAGCGTGTTGCCTACCGTATTGACGCTATAGGCGTTGCCATCGGCATCGACGCAGGCCAGCAGATTAGCGCTGCGCGTGCACTTGGCGATCTCCGGAATTTGCGCCCAAACGCGGCCAGTCATTAACAGCATGAGGCTCAACAACGAGCATTTCAGCGCATTTTTCATAGTGTTTCCCGGGCGTGAGAGGGGTTGCAGCTTCCTGCTCTTCGTCGTTTAGGGCGGGAGGGGGCTGGCTTATTCATATTGTTATACTATAACATCAGCTTGAACTGAGCCTGAGCGGGTCGATTTAAAGCGTTCACCTTTCATGACCCTGTCGTGGGAGGCCAGAAAACGTCATGCGCAACCTATGCGTTGATCGGCTGCTATCTAATGAGGATTATCCAATGTCAGCCGAATTGCCCGTGACCGTACTTTCCGGATTTCTCGGCGCCGGTAAAAGTACACTTTTGAATTACGTACTACGTAATCGAAACGGTTTGCGTGTTGCGGTCATCGTCAATGATATGAGCGAGATCAACATTGATGGCAGCGAAGTCCAGCGTGATGTCAGCCTGAACCGCGCCGAAGAAAAACTCGTGGAAATGAGTAACGGCTGTATCTGCTGTACGTTACGTGAAGACTTGCTTGAGGAAGTCAGCAAGCTTGCCCGTGATGGCCGCTTCGATTACTTGTTGATCGAGTCAACGGGGATCTCCGAGCCACTGCCAGTGGCGGAGACCTTCACCTTCCGCGATGAGCAGGGACAGAGCCTCGCTGACATTGCCCGTCTCGACACCATGGTCACTGTCGTCGACGGCATGAATTTCCTCCTCGACTATCAGGCCGCCGAAAGCCTTGCCTCTCGCGGTGAAACCCTTGGTGAGGAGGACGAGCGCTCCATCACTGATCTGCTCATTGAGCAAGTCGAGTTCGCCGATGTGTTGCTGATCAGCAAGATCGATCTGATCAGCCAGAGCGAGCGCGAACAACTGATCGCCATCCTCAAGCGCCTCAACGCTCAGGCCGAAATAATCCCTATGGTCATGGGCGAAGTGCCGTTGGGAAAAATCCTCAACACGGGTCGCTTCGACTTTGAAAAAGCTGCGCAAGCCCCCGGTTGGTTGCAGGAACTGCGCGGTGAGCACGTCCCGGAAACTGATGAATATGGCATCGCCTCTACCGCTTATCGCGCGCGCCGGCCATTCCACCCGCAACGTTTTTACAACTTCATTGATCGTCCGTGGCTCAACGGCAAGCTGCTGCGCTCCAAAGGCTTCTTCTGGCTGGCGAGCAAGCCTACTGACGCGGGCAGTTGGTCTCAGGCCGGTGGTTTGATGCGCCATGGTTTTGCCGGACGCTGGTGGCGTTTCGTACCGAAAAACCAATGGCCGCAGGATCAGGACAGTACTGCAGCGATCATGGAAAACTGGACAGCCAGCGTCGGAGACTGCCGTCAGGAGTTGGTGTTTATCGGCCAGAACATCGATTTCGTGCAGCTTTCCGCCGAGCTCGACGAGTGTTTGCTGACCGATGATGAAATGGCCATCGGCGTCGAAGGCTGGCGATCGATGCCGGATCCGTTCGGCCCCTGGCATGAAGAGGCGGCCTGATGCTCGCGCTCAAAATGCTGCAAACTCGCACCCGCTACCAGCATCGGGGGGCCACGCCCAAAGTGCTGACACGCATCCTTGAGGACGAAACCAACCTCGCGGTCTGGCAGCGGCAACTACCACTGCACATCGCCGAATTCGCTGATTTGCTGCTGTCCCTCAACGAACCCTTGGCTGAGTCGCTGTGCCTGGAAATGGCTGACGAAGAGGCCGAGCCGGATCTCGCCGGGTTGGCGGGCGGATTGCGCGATCTGCAGGGTTACGAGGGCTTTATCGCAGACCTGAAGTGGTTGGTCAGCGCCTTCGCGTGCCTGCTCGGCGCCCGGCGTATCGGCTTGCGTCTGCGGGTGCTGGATAAGGCCATGTGTCCGCGTTTCCACGTTGATCATGTGCCGGTGCGGCTGATCAGCACGTATGCGGGTGTCGGCAGCCAGTGGCTCAAAGAAGGTGCGATGGATCGTCAGCAACTGGGCCAGGCGAACGCGCAGCCGCAAGACTCGGCACAGATCCAGCAACTGGCCAGCGGTGAAGTCGCGCTACTCAAGGGCGAGAAGTGGCACGGCAATGAAGGTTTTGGCTTGATTCATCGCTCGCCCCAGCCGGCGGCCGGCGAGCGACGGCTGATTCTCACCCTCGACTGGCTCGGCTAACGCTTCAAGGCTTGAGCCATTTACCGTGGCTCTGCCCCTCGCAATAGGGCTGCAGATAAGCGGCATCAGTGGCCACGCCGTAATAGTGAGTATCCTGGCGATAGGGCATATTGGCGACTTGCGCGTTGCTGCAAACGCCGAAGGCTCCGGTCGGGCACTGATCGACGTACTGCACCTCGACTTTCTGCCCGGCCAGCGTGGGTTGGCAAAAGCCGTCGTTGAACAGTTTTTCCGGGATGTTGCGGTTCTGCTGGCAGACTTTGACGTCCAGCCGCTCGCCCTGGCTGCGCACCACGCAGGCTTGGGCCAACACTTCGCTCGACACCAGCATCAGCAACAACGACCATCCCATCCAACGCATCTTCGCTCTCCTCAGAAAATCCCCGGCCATGTTGCAGAACATTCCTACCCATGTCATCGCCGGCCCTTTGGGCGCCGGCAAGACCAGTCTGATTCGCCAGCTCATGGCGCAACGACCGGTCGGTGAACGCTGGGCCGTGCTCATCAACGAGTTCGGCCAGATCGGCCTGGACGCTGCGCTGTTGACTCGCGACGGCGATGGTATCGCACTGGGTGAAGTGGCCGGAGGCTGTTTGTGTTGCGTGAATGGTGCGCCGTTTCAGGTCGGCCTTGGACGTTTACTGCGCAAGGCCAAACCGGATCGGCTGTTTATCGAGCCATCCGGGCTGGGCCATCCCGCGCAGTTACTTGAACAGCTGAGCGAGGCGCCATGGCAGGGCGTACTGGCGATACAACCGTGTGTGCTGGTGCTGGATGCCCAGTCGCTCAACGCGGGTAATGCGCTGCCGGCAGCGCAACAGCAAGCGTTGGCCCGTGCCGGTTTACTGTTGCTGAACAAGGCTGAAGGCCTGGATGGGATTGCCCGACAGAAAATAGCCAGTCAGTTGCCGCCCGTCAGGCTGATCTGGACGCAACAGGCGCAACTGCCCTTGAGCGAACTGCCAGGCCTGGCCGCGCAAGCGGTGGCGGGTGTGGATAACTGGGTCGCGCCCAAAGGGTTGGCGCAGATGCCGGCTGTCTGGAGCGATCCGACGCTACCGATTTGCCTGAGTCAGGCACAGGAGGGCGGTTGGAGCATGGGATGGCGCTGGCATCCGAGCCAGACGTTCGATAAGCAACAAATAGCCGTTTGGCTTGAGAGCCTTGAGTGGGCAAGGACCAAACTGGTTATCCACAGCGCCGACGGTTGGTTTTCGGCGAATGCTCTGAATAACGCCGAGCTGAGTTGGCAAACCAGTGAATGGCGAAAGGATTCGCGAATCGAGCTGATCTTCGCCGACTCGCAGAATATCGATCAACTGCAGGCAGGATTGGCGCAGTGCCGGATTCAGACGCGCTGATTCACGGCTTCCACTTGGTATGTTCCTGCCGCCACTGACTCAGTTCGATCACTTCAGCGCGTGGCTTCTGGACTTCGACCACGGGCGGCGTATCGTCGAACGGCGCCGGGTAGGGCGCCAGTTCGATCTGCGCGCTGTGGGCGCCAAACTGAGTGATGGTGCCGTTGTGGCGGGTTTCGCCGGTCACCGTGAATTCGAAGGTGTACACCCGCGCCAGACGTCGGCGACCGTTGGCGTCCTTGATCAAGCCGATCTTCTTTAGCGCAACGTTGCCGTCGAGCAACTCGACGCGCACGTTCAGACAATGCTGCTTGACCCGCTCCAGCGCTCGCTCGCGCAAGCCGTGGTTGTGCCAAAGCCACGCGCCGGCAGCGGCAAACAGCATCAACACAAAGATGTTTTCGAGGGTCAGCATCAACATCAAACTCCAAAAGATGGCGTCAGCTTAACTGCGTCGCCGGTCTGTCGTACAGACTGCGTTTCGTCGCATACTGCGCGGCTTGAATTTCAATCGTTTTACGGAAAACCCGAATGAAACGTACGCCTCATCTGCTCGCCATTCAGTCCCATGTGGTGTTTGGCCACGCCGGCAACAGCGCTGCGGTTTTCCCGATGCAGCGGGTCGGGGTGAATGTCTGGCCGCTCAACACCGTGCAGTTCTCCAACCACACCCAATACGGCCAGTGGGCCGGCGAAGTGCTGTCGCCTGAGCAGATTCCCGAACTGGTCGAAGGCATCGCTGCCATTGGCGAATTGGGTAACTGCGATGCGGTGCTCTCGGGGTATCTGGGCAGCGCCGCACAGGGGCGGGCGATTCTCAGCGGCGTTGCGCGCATCAAATCGGTCAACCCGAAGGCGCTTTATCTGTGTGACCCGGTGATGGGGCACCCGCAGAAGGGGTGCAGCGTGCCGACGGAGGTCAGCGACTTCTTATTGGAAGAGGCGGCCGCGGTGGCGGACATTATGTGTCCGAATCAACTGGAACTGGACAGCTTCTCCGGACGCAAGCCGCAGTCATTGTTCGATTGTCTGGCGATGGCGCGGGCATTGCTGGCGCGTGGGCCGAAAGCGGTGCTGGTCAAACATCTGGATTACCCGGGCAAACCGGCGGATGGCTTCGAGATGTTGTTGGTGACTGCCGAGGGCAATTGGCATCTGCGCCG
The DNA here is from genome assembly GCF_044743445.1 of Pseudomonas sp. NPDC087615. Taxonomy (NCBI): domain Bacteria; kingdom Pseudomonadati; phylum Pseudomonadota; class Gammaproteobacteria; order Pseudomonadales; family Pseudomonadaceae; genus Pseudomonas; species Pseudomonas sp. NPDC087615. The sequence continues at coordinate 50,850 of NZ_JBIUWM010000008.1, forward strand.
TCCGTTGCTGGCGTTCCCGCGCCAGCCGGTGGGCGTGGGCGATCTGACGTCTGGTCTGTTCCTGGCGCGGGTGCTGCTGGGCGACAGCCTGGTGGCCGCGTTCGAATTCACGGCGGCGGCGGTGCATGAAGTGTTGCTGGAGACTCAGGCGTGCGCCAGTTATGAGCTGCAACTGGTGCGTGCGCAGGACCGAATTGCGCATCCGCGAGTGAAGTTCGAGGCTACGGCGATCAGTCTGTAAGACCGCGTCACCCCTTTCGCGAGCAAGCCCGCTCCCCCATTCGACCGCGTTCTCATGGGAGGACTGCGATTAAATGTGGGCGCGGGCTTGCTCGCGAAGGCTATCTGTAAAGCGACATCGTTCCAAAGGATCGATCAGGCGTCGCCCTTGATCTCCTGGTAACGCTTCTCCAGTTCCTGACGAATCTGCCGGCGCTGCTGGGCCTGCATGTAACGGCGCTTGTCTTCACTGTTCTGCGGTTGTAGCGGCGGCACAGCAGCGGGTTTGCGCTGATCATCCACCGCGACCATGGTGAAGAAGCAACTGTTGGTGTGGCGCACCGAGCGTTCGCGGATGTTCTCGGTCACGACTTTGATGCCGACTTCCATCGACGTATTGCCGGTGTAGTTGACCGAGGCGAGGAACGTCACCAGTTCACCGACATGGATCGGCTCGCGGAAAATTACCTGATCCACCGACAGGGTCACCACATAGCGGCCGGCATAGCGGCTCGCGCAGGCGTAGGCCACTTCGTCGAGGTATTTGAGCAGGGTGCCGCCGTGGACATTGCCTGAGAAGTTGGCCATGTCGGGGGTCATCAGTACCGTCATCGACAGCTGGGCGTTTCCGGGTTCCATAACGTTCTCACGGATCAAGGCTGGATTGCTGGAAGCACCTCTGCGGGTGCCTGGTCACTTTTCAAAAAGTACCGTTATCGGGACGCCGGGCAACAGGTCGCCGTCACGCCTGGATCGATCTGTTTCCATATATTGCACTGCCTTCCAGCCCGAAGTCGCGGTGTTACCCTGCAAAAGCCCGTGCAAAAAGGCAATTCCCACAAGAAAAGCGGATTTTTCCGAGCACGCTCAGACCTCTCTGGCGTCTGACTGCGCGCTTCGCCAATCAAGGAGCCCACGCCATGCATGCCATCAGCTTTATTCAGGATCTGGCGGTGATCATGTTGGTCGCTGGCGTGGTAACTGTCCTGTTTCACCGGTTCAAGCAACCGGTGGTGCTCGGTTACATCGTTGCCGGTTTCATCATCGGGCCGCACACCCCGCCGTTCGGCTTCATCCATGACGAAGAAACGATCAAGACCCTCGCCGAACTGGGGGTGATTTTCCTGATGTTCTGCCTGGGCCTTGAGTTCAGCCTGCGTAAGCTGTTCAAGGTCGGCGCCACGGCGTTTATCGCGGCGTTCCTCGAAATCGTCCTGATGATCTGGATCGGCTACGAGATTGGTCGCTGGTTTGAATGGAGCACCATGGACTCGCTGTTTCTCGGCGCGATCCTGGCGATCTCCTCGACCACCATCATCGTCAAGGCGCTCAATGATCTGAAGATGAAGAACGAGCGCTTCGCGCAGCTGATCTTCGGTGTGTTGATCGTCGAAGACATCCTCGGCATCGGCATTATTGCCCTGCTGTCGAGCATCGCCGTCAGCGGCACAGTGAGCTCCGGCGAAGTGTTCTCCACGGTCGGCAAGCTGTCGCTGTTCATGATTGTTGCGCTGGTGATCGGCATTCTGTTGGTGCCACGCTTGCTGGCTTACGTCGCCAAATTCGAAAGCAACGAGATGCTGCTGATCACCGTGCTGGGCCTGTGTTTCGGCTTTTGCCTGCTGGTCGTGAAGCTCGAATACAGCATGGTGCTGGGCGCATTCCTGATCGGCGCAATCATGGCTGAGTCACGGCAACTGCTGAAAATCGAACGGCTGATCGAGCCAATTCGTGATCTGTTCAGCGCGATCTTCTTTGTGGCCATCGGCCTGATGCTCGACCCGATGATCCTGCTGCAATATGCGTGGCCGATAGCGGTCATCACCGTCGCCGTGGTGCTGGGCAAGATGCTGTCCTGCGGCCTCGGTGCCTTTATCGCTGGCAATGACGGACGCACCTCACTGCGAGTAGGGATGGGGCTGTCACAGATTGGCGAATTTTCCTTCATTATCGCGGCACTGGGCATGACCTTGCAGGTGACCAGTCACTTCCTTTATCCGGTTGCCGTGGCGGTGTCGGTGATCACTACACTGCTGACGCCTTATCTGATTCGCGCCGCTGATCCGCTGTCGATCAAGCTGTCTGCCGCCATGCCGCAGCGCCTCGCGCGGGTGTTCGGGATGTATGGCGAATGGCTGCGCAGCATTCAGCCGCAGGGCGAGGGCGCGATGCTGGCGGCGATGATTCGGCGGATTCTGTTGCAGGTCGGGGTCAATCTGGCGCTGGTGATTGCGATCTTCTTCACCAGCGCATTCTTTGCCGGACGTCTGTCGGTCTGGATGCAAGACTGGATCAGCGATCCGAGCTGGCAGAAAGCGTTGATCTGGGGTGGAGCGCTGCTGGTGTCGCTGCCGTTCTTGATTGCGGCGTACCGCAAGCTCAAGGCGCTGTCGATGTTGCTGGCGGAGATGGGCGTGAAGCCGCACATGGCTGGGCGTCACACGCAACGAGTGCGCCGGGTGATCTGCGAAGTGATCCCGATTCTCTCGCTGCTGGTGATTTTTCTGCTGCTGGCAGCCTTGTCGGCCAGTATTCTGCCGACCAACAAGTTGCTGGTGCTGATCGCCGTGGTCGCGGCCGCCGTGGCGGCGCTGCTCTGGCGTTGGTTCATCCGCGTGCACACGCGGATGCAGGTGGCCTTGCTGGAAACCCTCGACAATCACAAGGAGTCGTCGGGGCACTGATCACCCGGGGCGCTTGGCCGATCAGCTTTCCAGCCAGACGTCCCGTGCCCAGTGCCATACCGATTCCCAGGTTTCTTCGGCAACCAACTCTTCTTCGGCCTGCCACAGCACCACTGTGCCGTCTTCCTCGACACAGTAGTAGTCGTCGCCGTCCTGACAGATCGGGATCAGGCTGCGATCAACACCGACATCCCAGGCGTTGGCGGCAACATCCGGCAAGTAAGTGTGGGATTGTGGGTCGGTCACGGTCACAGGTTCCAGGCTGCCGTAAACCACATCGCTGACGGTCAGCAAAAACTCTTTGAAGACAAACGGAATATCGATGAACAGTTGTTCTTCGATTTCGACCAGCAGATCTTCGTCAGGCAACTCCAATGGAACCGGTACGGGTTCGTTGGCTTCGCGCAGTTGTTCGATGATTTCTTCCACGTCCGGGATCCTCTTGCTTGAATGGCGCGGTTTATATGGGCCGGTTTATACAGTAGCTCGCTATAGATGCAACCGTGAAATAGAAAAACCCCGGACGAGTCCAGGGTTTTCATGAGCGCATGCTTAACGCAGAGGGTATCAGCCGTTCTGGCGGATACCGGCGACCAGCCAAGGCTGGTTGTCGCCCTGCGGACGTTCCATGTTCCAGCTTTCGCTGAACACTTCGCCCTGGTCGAAACGCGAAGTCTTCGACACACCGCTGAAGGTCAGGGTGGCGATGGTCTTGTCGGCACGGTCATCCACGCCGTCCAGTTGCACCTGGAGGTTGTCGATGTAGGTCGACTGGAACGCGTCGCCCAGATCCGCACGCTCACGCTTGAGGAACTCGAGCATTTGCGGGGTCACGAACTCGGCGATCTTGTCCATTTCGTTGGCATCCCAGTGCTGCTGCAGCGACTGGAAGTGGCTGCGCGCAGCTTCAAGGAAGTTCTGTTCGTTGAACCAGGCCGGTGCGTTGATCACCGGACGGGCGGCAGCCGGTGCAGCCGAACCACCGAAGATCGAACCCATGGCCGCAGGCTTGTGCTCGAACGTTTCACGCTGCATCGGCGCGCCGGCCGGAGCGAATTGCTCTTGCTGCTTGCGGCGACGAGCGGCGATGAAACGGAAGATCACGAACGCGATCAAGCCCATGATCAGGATGTCGAAGATCTGCATGCCCTGGAAGCCGCCGCCCATGAACATGGACGCGAGCAGGCCACCGGCAGCGATGCCGGCCAGAGGGCCGAGCCAGCGCGAAGCACCGCCGGCCTTGGCAGCGGCGCCAGCGGCACCGGCAGCACCCGCGGTCGCCGCAGCGCCGCCCATGCCTGAGGAAGAAGGAGCCATCTGGCTGGTCTGGTGCGTCGGCGCAGCGCCGGCGCTTTTGCCACCACCAAAGCGCTTGGCGTTGGCGTCGAGGCTCATCGTCAGGCCGATGCACAACGCCATGGCGATGCTAAGAAAACGTTTCATAAAGGGAATACCCGTTTGTGGAGACACGCGCGCCATGTTGCACAGCTGAAGTGTTACTGGCTAGCGAGAGAGTGTTTCGGGCTTTTGCCTGACAGGTTACGTTCAGCTTGGTCCAAGCAATAAGGCTATGTACTTTTGTCTGTAGGAAATCGGGATGGGTTCAGTGAGAAATTAGCTCAGCGACGAAACGCCAGCATCACCACACCGGCCGTAATCAGACCGATTCCACCCCATTGACGCAGGTCGAGTTTCTCGCCCAGCAGGATCACGCCGAGCACTGCCACCAGCACCACGCTGAGCTTGTCGACTGGAGCCACCAGCGAGGCCGGGCCTACCTTTAGCGCCCGGAAATAGCACAGCCAAGACGCGCCGGTGCCCAGGCCGGATAACAGCAGGAACAGATAGCTCTTGGCGGATATTGATCCCAATGACTGATATTGGCCCGTGGCGTACAAAATCAAGGCCAGGCTGACGAGTACCACGATGGTGCGCAGGAGGGTGGCGAAGTCGGAATTGACGTTTTCGATGCCGACTTTGGCGAAAATCGCCGTCAGTGCCGCGAACGTCGCCGAGAGCAGTGCCCAGAATGTCCAGGAGGAAAAGAAGCCTGAGCCCATGTGGCTATCCTGATGATTAACGCCAGCCCCTGTGGGAGCGAGCGTGCTCGCGATGAGGGTGTGTCAGCCAACGCAGTGTTGAATGAAAGACCACTTTGGCGACAAGCTCGCTCCCACAGGGACGCCGTAAGGCTTAAATGGCTTCCAGCTTCGCGTAGCCCAACATCAGCCACTTGCTGCCTTCGCCGAAATTCACCTGCACCCGCGCTTGAGCCCCGGCGCCTTCGAAATTCAGGATCACTCCGTCGCCAAAGATCGAATGACGAACAGTCTGGCCGAGGCTGAAGCCGGTTTCCGGAATTTCGCTGCCGCTGAACAGATTGCTGCCACTCATCGACTGATTGCCGCCGAATGGCCGGCTGACGCTGTTCGACAAGCGCACTTCCTGAATCAAACCCTTGGGCACTTCGCGTACGAAACGCGACACCTTGTTGTAGGTTTCACTGCCGTAAAGGCGTCGGGTTTCAGCATAGGTCATCACCAGATTCTGCATCGCCCGGGTGATACCGACGTAGGCCAGACGCCGTTCTTCCTCAAGGCGTCCCGGTTCTTCCAAGCTCATCTTGTGCGGGAACAGGCCTTCTTCCATGCCCACCAGGAACACGTAAGGGAATTCCAGGCCTTTGGCGCTGTGCAGGGTCATCAACTGAACGCTGTCTTCATGCTCATCGGCCTGAGTGTCGCCGGCCTCAAGCGAGGCGTGGCCGAGGAATGCCGCCAGCGGTGACAGTTCTTCGTCTTCTTCGGTGTTCTCGAAGTTGCGCGCGGCGCTGACCAGTTCCTCAAGGTTTTCCACCCGGGCCTGGCCTTTCTCGCCTTTTTCCGCTTCGTGATAGGCGATGAGGCCGGATTGCTCGATGACGGTTTGCGTCATCAAATGCAGCGGCATCTCCATGCACTTGGCGGCGAGGTTCTCGATCAGCTCGATAAACGCCCCCAGCGCGCCCGCCGCGCGCCCGGTCAGGCCCTTATTGGCGACCAGTTGGCGCATGGCTTCCCACATCGATACATCGCTGTGGCGCGCATGCTCGCGGATCGCTTCGACGGTTTTCTCGCCGATGCCACGGGCCGGGACGTTGATCACCCGCTCCAGTGCCGCATCGTTGCCACGACCTTCCAGCAAGCGCAGATAGGCCATGGCGTTTTTGATTTCCGCCCGTTCGAAGAAGCGCTGGCCGCCGTAAATGCGATACGGAATGCGTTCGCGCAGCAAGGCTTCTTCCAGAACGCGCGATTGGGCGTTGGAGCGGTACAGAATCGCGATATCGCTACGGGCTAAGCCGGTTTTCAGCGCGCTTTCGATGGTTTCGACAACGTAGCGTGCTTCGTCGTGTTCATTGAACGCGGCATACAGGTTGATCGCTTCGCCGTCGCCGCCGTCTGTCCACAGCTCTTTGCCGAGGCGGCCGGTGTTGTTGGCGATCAGGGCGTTGGCGGCCTTGAGGATGCCGGCAGTGGAGCGATAGTTCTGCTCCAGGCGAATGGTCACCGAATCCGGGAAGTCGGAAGAGTACTGATGAATGTTTTCGATTTTCGCGCCGCGCCAGCCGTAGATCGACTGGTCGTCATCGCCAACCACCATCAGGCTGTCGCCGCCCTTGCCCAGCAGACGCAACCAGGCGTACTGCACGGCGTTGGTGTCCTGGAATTCGTCCACCAGAATGTGCCGGAAACGCTTCTGATAATGCGCCAACAGGCCCGGATGATCGCGCCACAGGTCGAGCGCGCGCAGCAGCAGCTCAGAGAAGTCGATGACGCCGGCACGCAGGCAAGCCGCCTCGTAGGCCTCATAGATGCTGCGCATGGTTGCCAGGTACAGATCGCCGCTGGCCTGAATGTGTTTGGGACGCAGACCTTCGTCTTTCTGCCCATTGATGAACCACTGGGCCTGACGGGCGGGCCAGCGTTGTTCGTCCAGACCCAGCTCGCGAATCACTCGCTTGACCAGCCGCTGCTGATCGTCGCTGTCGAGAATCTGGAAAGTCTGGCTCAAGCCCGCTTCCTGCCAGTGTGCCCGCAGCAAGCGGTGCGCCAGGCCGTGGAAGGTACCGACCCACATGCCCGCCGGGTTGATACCCAGCAACTGCTCGATGCGATGACGCATCTCGGCAGCGGCCTTGTTGGTGAAAGTCACCGACAAAATGGAGTGGGGCGAGGCGTTTTCGACCTGGATCAACCAGGCGATACGGTGCACCAGCACTCGGGTTTTACCGGAGCCAGCACCGGCCAGGACCAACTGACGGCCAACGGAGGCGGCTACGGCCTGGCGTTGGGCATCGTTGAGGGAGTTCAGCAGAAGGGAGAGATCATCGCGCATCGGGGCATTCTAGGGTGCGCCGCAGGCCCGGGCAAACCGAGCTTTGCATTAGCCGATGAAAGTCCTGCCAGTGACGACCGGTCGGTCACTGCCTACAGGCGTCAGCCCGCCTCGCTCTGCGGGTTTTTTCAGTGGCGAGAGGGCGAAAAGTTTCCGTGAAATTATGATCTGGAGCAGTTTGGCAACGGGATCGGCTTGTGTATGCTCCGTCCACGTTTCGGGCGCACGCCCTCCTTATAAGAACAAGAACGTTGCCCATGACCCTCAGCTCCGAACTGTCGGGCCCCTCTGTGGAACCCCGGGTTATTCGCCGGCACTACACCACCGAAATGGCGGTCGAGCGCACACGCCTGCTGTATCAGGGCTCTTTATTGCCCACGCTGTTCATGTTGATCAATGGTCTGGTCTGCGCCGGTTTGCTCTGGAGCCCGCAGCGTTACTTCGTGGTCAGCGTCTGGTTGGTGTGGTTGCTGTTGCTGGTCGCATTGCGGGTGATTCAGGTGGCAGCGTTCGATTCGGCGATTCCCCATCGCCAAGCCCAGCCGATCTGGTTCCGGATGTTCCTGATCGGCTCGACCATGACCGGCCTGACCCTGGCCGGCGCCGGCATCGCTCTGGTGCCGGCCGACAATTTCATGCAGCAAGCCTGGGTGTTCGGCCTGATCGGCGCCGCGACCCTCTCGGCCAGTGTTGCCTATGCGGTGAGCCTGCCGGCGTTCTTGTCCTTTACCTTGCCGTGCCTGCTGCCGGCGATCGGTTTTCTGTTTTGGGGCGGCGATGAGCAGGCGCGCGGCTGGGGTTGGCTGGGGCTGATTCTGTTGGGTTCGCTGAGCGTGGTGGCGTGGCAGGTCAATCGTTTGATCGATCGCGGTTTGCTGCGACGCTTCCAGAATCAGCGCCTGATCGAACACCTGCAACAGACGCAGTCGCGCAGCGAGCAACTCAATCAGGAACTGGCCAGGGAAATCGAGCACCGCCGCTGTGCCGAGGGCCAATTGCGCGAAGCGCAGGTCGAACTGGAAGACCGCGTCGCCCAGCGCAGCCGTGAGCTGGACGCCGCTAACCAAGCGTTGAGCAAAAGCGAGGCGCGCCTGGCACTGGCGTTGAAAGCCAGTGAGTTGGGGCTATGGGACTGGAATCTGCAAACCGACGAAGTCCATCACACGCAGATTCAGGAGCTGTTCGGCCTCGCCCCGGAATACGTCACGGCCATCCTGCGCGACCTCAAGCCGCGGTTGCACCCACAAGACCTGCCGTCGCTCAAACACGCGCTGATCGAACATTTGAAGGGCCGCACCGAGGACTACCAGATCGAATACCGCGTGCGTCACGGCGACGGTCACTGGGTGTGGATTGAAGATCGTGGTCGCGCCGTGGAGCGCAGCGAGAGCGGGCGGGTGATCCGAATGCTCGGCACGCGCCGCGACATCAGCGCCAGTAAACACCTTGAAGAACAGCAGCGACTGGCGGCGACCGTGTTTGAAGCGGCCAGCGAAGGCATCGTGATTCTCGACCCGAATTACGCGCTGATCGCGATCAATCAGGCATTCAGTCGGGTCACGGGGTACGACATCGACGACATGCTTGGGCGCAATGTCGTCGAGCTACCGTGTAGCCGCGATGCCCGCCGCCATTACGTTGCGATCCGCCATGCGCTGGAACAGCACGGCAGTTGGCAGGGCGAACTGGTGGAGACCCGCAAGAACGGTGAGCTGTATCCGCAGTGGCTACAACTTAACGCGGTGCGCGATAGTCGGGGAAATGTCAGCCATATCGTCGGCTTTTTCGCCGATCTGTCGGCGCGGCGCGAATCCGAAGAGCGCATGCGTTATCTGGCCCATTACGACGAACTCACAGGTCTGGCCAACCGCTCGCTGTTCCGCGAACGCCTGCACGAAGCGCATCAACGGGTGCGGCAGGGCGGGCGACGCAGTCTGGCGCTGCTGCACATCAATCTGGATCGCTTCAAGCTGCTCAATGACAGCCTGGGTCATGAAATCGCTGACCAGTTGCTGCAAAAAATGGCGCGACGGTTGGTTAACGCCTTACCGGAAGCCGACACCATTGCCCGGTTGTCCGGCGACGAATTTGCGGTGCTCTTCGACGCCTACGGCAACCTGTCGAGTCTGGCCCGAGTCGCCACGCGGTTGTCGGCCAAACTGCGCCTGCCGCTGACGGTCGAAGGCCATGAGTTGGTGGTCAGCGCATCAATGGGCATCAGCATGTTGCCGGACAACGCGCGGGAGATTTCCGCGCTGCTCAGTCAGTCGAACATGGCCATGCAACATGCCAAACATTTGGGCGGCAACAACTTCCAGTTCTACACCGACAGCTTGCAGGCCAGCACCCTTGAGCGCTTGCAGCTGGAAAACCAGTTGCGCAAAGCCATCGAAGAGCAGCAGTTGAAGGTGTTCTACCAGCCCAAGCTGTGCCTGGAGACCGGGCGCCTGAATGCGGCGGAAGCGCTGGTGCGCTGGGACCATCCAACCATGGGCCGGGTGCCGCCGGGGGATTTCATCGGGCTTGCCGAAGAAACCGGACTGATCGGGCCGATTGGCGAATTCGTGCTGCGCCAAGCCTGCTGGCAGGCGTGTGAGTGGCAGCGTCAGGGGCTGGCGCCGATCCGTGTTTCGGTGAATCTGTCGGTGCACCAGTTGCGTCAAGGCAAACTGGTCAGTCTGGTGCGTCAGGTGCTGGAGGAAACCGGGCTGGCGCCGCACTACCTCGAACTGGAACTGACCGAGAGCCAGTTGCTCGACAGCGTCGAACACATCATCGCGACCTTCCAGCAACTACGCGACCTGGGCGTGAAACTGGCGATTGATGATTTCGGTACAGGCTATTCGTCGCTCAGTTACCTCAAGCGCATCCCGGTGGATTACGTGAAGATCGATCAGGCTTTCATTCGCGGTTTGGGGGAGGGCAGTGAAGATGCGGCGATCACCCGGGCGATCATTGCCATGGCCCATGGGTTGTCGCTGAAGGTGGTGGCCGAGGGGGTCGAGCGGCAGGAGCAACTGGAATTTTTGCGTGCCGAGCATTGTGATGAAGTGCAAGGCTATCTGATCAGTCGACCGGTGGAAGCTGCCGATCTGGCCGGGCTTTTGCGCGAACAGGACAATACGTTTTAAGGGCTACATGTATGCCATCGCGCCTGATATGGGGGCATGGAGTTACGTATTGAGCAGGCAAAAAGCCGATTCATGTAGTATAACTACAAGCTTGCTACATCCCCGACCATAAGAAGAGTCCAGCCCCGTGAATCTGCTGCAACACATCGCCCAATCACGTCACCTGTTACGCAAGTCGGAGCTCAAGGTCGCCGACCACGTGCTGCTTGACCCTGCGGCGGTGATGCACAGTTCCATGGCCGACCTGGCCCACAGCGTCGGCATCAGCGAGCCAACCATCGTGCGTTTTTGCCGCGCCATCGGTTGCTCCGGGTTTCAGGATCTGAAACTCAAACTGGCGCAGAGCCTGGCCGCCGGTGCGAGTTTCGGCCAGTTCGCGATCCATGAGGACGACTCGGTCGCCGATTACAGCCTGAAGATTTTCGACACGACGCTGCACACGCTGATGGAAGTTCGCGAGAAGCTCGATCCGGTGGAGTTGCAGCGTGCGGTGACGCTGATGTCCCAGGCCCAGCGCGTCGAGTTCTACGGCTTTGGCGCATCGGGCGCGGTGGCCGCGGATGCGCAGCACAAGTTCTTCCGCCTGCTGCTGACGGCGGCGGCGTATTCCGACCCGCACATGCAAGCGATGTCGGCGGTGACGTTGAAGCCGACCGACGTGGCGATCTGCATTTCCCAGTCCGGGCGTTCGAAGGATTTGCTGATCACTGCCAACCTGGTGCGCGAGAGCGGCGCGTCACTGATCACGTTGTGCCCGAGCCAGACGCCGTTGGCTGAATTGTCCACGGTCAACCTGGCGATCGATGTGCATGAAGACACCGAAATCTATACGCCGCTGACTTCGCGCATTGCGCATCTGGTGGTCATCGACGTGTTGGCGATGGGCGTGGCCATGGCGCGGGGGCCGAGTCTGGTCAACCACCTCAAGAGCGTGAAGCGCAGCCTGCGCAGCTTGCGGCTCTCACCCAAGGCTGTGAAAGCCTTGGACGATTAAAGCAAGGTCGCTCCCACATTTGATCCCCAGGACACAAGATTTGTGTCCGCCGCAGATCCACTGTGGGAGCAGGCTTGCTGCGAAGGCATTCTCTAAAACACCCTCGCCCTGCGAAACTTTCATCGCACTGTCATCCCCGCGAAGCCAAACCGTCATCCCCCGCGCCTATCGTGAAACTCCCGTACTCGCCTTGGGAGACTCGAAATGGCTCAGCCCTACGAAGAACGCAACAGCGCAGCGAAAACCCGTCGTCAGCAGGAAGATCAGCGCCGCATGGAATTTCGCCGCGCCATCGAAGATCGCTTTGAACTCCGCCAGCTTCAGGCCCAGATCGGAGATTTTCCCGAGGAAGGTAAACTCAACTACTGGCACGCGGCACCGGCAGCTTCCCGTCGAAGCGTTCAACCAGCGCGCTGATCTGTGCCCGTTCGCTGCGGATAAACGCCAGGAAGGCGTGTGCCACCGGTGACAGCCGTTTGGCTTTGGCTTGCACCAGGCACCAGCTGCGAAACAGCGGCAACTCTTCGACCGGCAGCTCGACCAGGCCACCGGTCGCCAGCTCCAGGTTCAGGGCGTGGCGCGTCAACAGCGCCAAGCCCAGACCCGCCAACACGCATTCGCGCTGAGCTTCGGCCGAGGCCACTTCCTGAGTCTGGGTGAAGTGCACGCGTTTCTCTTTGAAGTATTCCTCGCAGGCCAGTCGTGTACCCGAACCCGGTTCGCGGATCAGCAAGGTGTAAGGTTCCAGATCCTGCAAGCGCAGCGGCCCCAAGTGCGCCAGCGGATGATCCGGGCGGGCCACGGCAACAATCGGGTTGTTGAGGAACGGCAGGAATTCCAGGCCCATGTCCTGGGGCACCATTGACATGATCACCAGGTCGTCACGGTTATCCGAGAGGCGCCGAATGACCTGGCCACGGTTGACCACCGTCAGTTGCAGGTTCACCTCCGGGTGATGGCGCTTGAAGGCGGCGAACAGGTGCGGCACGAAATACTTGGCGCTGGATTCCACGGCCAGTTTCAGTTGGCCTTGCAGTGAGCCCTGCATGTCCGACAGCTGCATATCGAGGTTTTCCAGGCGCCCGAAAATGTCCCGGCTGGCGCGCTGCAAAGCTTCGGCAGCCTCGGTCATATAGAGTTTTTTGCCGACGTAATCGAATAATGGCTGCCCGATCAGCTCCTCGAGCTGACGAATCTGAAGGCTGACGGCCGGTTGCGTGAGAGACATTTCATCCGCAGCGCGGCTGTAAGAGCGCAAATCACACACTTCGTTGAAGATCTGCAATTGACGCAATGTCATACGCATCAGGGACTTACGCATTTTTTACAGGCTCTGAAGGCTGGCGAGTGGCTCAACTATAAGTCTTTACTTATGCCTGACCCAATTTTTATTCATTTTTATTAATCCCTTACGGGCGCTAGTGTGGGGTCGCGACTAAATTGAAACATTTGGTCACGCGTCGACCTGGGTCTAGCAGGTCGTGGTGCCACCGGCTCAAGGGAACCTCCAAGTGATAACAAAGATCCTGATCGCCAACCGTGGTGAGATTGCCGTACGAATCGTGCGAGCCTGCGCCGAGATGGGCATTCGCTCGGTTGCGATTTTTTCCGACGCCGACCGACATGCGTTGCATGTGAAGCGTGCGGACGAGGCCCACAGCATCGGTGCCGAGCCACTGGCCGGTTATCTGAACCCGCGCAAACTGGTGAACCTGGCGGTTGAAACCGGCTGCGATGCACTGCACCCCGGTTACGGTTTCCTTTCGGAAAACGCTGAGCTGGCAGACATCTGCGCCGAACGCGGCATCAAATTCATTGGCCCCTCGGCAGAAGTCATTCGCCGCATGGGCGACAAGACCGAAGCGCGCCGCAGCATGATCAAGGCCGGCGTACCGGTCACCCCTGGCACCGAAGGCAACGTTGCCGACATCGAAGAAGCCTTGGCCGAGGGCGACCGCATCGGCTACCCGGTGATGCTCAAAGCCACTTCCGGTGGCGGTGGCCGCGGTATCCGGCGCTGCAACAGCCGCGAAGAACTCGAACAGAATTTCCCCCGCGTCATCTCCGAAGCCACCAAGGCCTTCGGTTCGGCGCAAGTGTTCCTGGAAAAATGCATCGTCAATCCCAAGCACATCGAAGCGCAGATCCTGGGCGACAGCTTTGGCAACGTGGTGCACCTGTTCGAGCGTGACTGTTCGATCCAGCGTCGCAACCAGAAGCTGATCGAAATCGCCCCGAGCCCGCAACTGACCCCGGAACAGCGCGCCTACATCGGCGACCTGTCGGTGCGTGCGGCCAAGGCTGTGGGCTACGAGAACGCTGGCACCGTGGAGTTTCTGCTCGCCGAGGGCGAGGTGTACTTCATGGAGATGAACACCCGGGTGCAGGTGGAGCACACCATCACCGAAGAAATCACAGGGATCGATATCGTCCGAGAGCAGATTCGCATCGCCTCCGGCCTGCCGCTGTCGGTGAAGCAGGAAGACATTCAGCACCGTGGTTTCGCGTTGCAGTTCCGCATCAACGCCGAAGACCCGAAAAACAACTTCCTGCCGAGCTTCGGCAAGATCACTCGTTACTACGCCCCGGGTGGCCCGGGCGTGCGTACCGACACGGCGATCTACACCGGCTACACCATTCCGCCTTACTACGACTCCATGTGCCTGAAGCTGGTTGTGTGGGCACTGACCTGGGAAGAGGCGATGGACCGTGGCCTGCGCGCCCTCGACGACATGCGTCTGCAAGGCGTGAAGACCACTGCCGCGTACTACCAGGAAATCCTGCGCAACCCGGAATTCCGTAGCGGACAGTTCAATACCAGCTTCGTTGAAAGCCATCCGGAACTGACCAACTACTCGATCAAGCGCAAACCCGAAGAGCTGGCCCTGGCCATCGCCGCCGCCATCGCCGCCCACGCAGGCCTGTGAGGAATAGAACAATGACCAAAAAGATTTTTGTAACCGACACCATCCTGCGCGACGCCCACCAATCGCTGCTCGCCACCCGCATGCGCACCGAAGACATGCTGCCGATCTGCGACAAACTCGACAAAGTTGGCTATTGGTCGCTGGAGTGCTGGGGCGGCGCGACCTTCGACGCCTGCGTACGCTTTCTGAAAGAAGACCCGTGGGAGCGCCTGCGCCAACTGCGCGCCGCGCTGCCTAACACGCGCCTGCAAATGCTCCTGCGCGGGCAGAACCTGCTCGGCTACCGCCATTACAGCGACGACGTGGTCAAAGCCTTCGTCGCCAAGGCCGCAGTCAACGGTATCGACGTGTTCCGCATCTTCGACGCGATGAACGACGTGCGTAACCTGCGCGTGGCCATCGAAGCGGTGAAAGCGGCGGGCAAACATGCCCAGGGCACCATCGCTTACACCACCAGCCCGGTGCACACCATCGACGCCTTTGTGGCGCAGGCCAAGCAAATGGAAGCCATGGGTTGCGACTCGGTGGCGATCAAGGACATGGCCGGTCTGCTGACCCCGTACGCCACGGGTGAGTTGGTCAGGGCATTGAAAGCCGAGCAGTCGCTGCCAGTGTTCATCCACTCCCACGACACGGCCGGTCTGGCCGCCATGTGCCAGCTCAAGGCAATCGAAAACGGCGCCGACCACATCGACACCGCGATCTCCAGCTTCGCCTCGGGCACCAGCCATCCGGGCACCGAATCGATGGTGGCAGCGCTCAAGGACACCGAGTACGACACCGGTCTGAATCTGGAACTGCTGCAAGAGATCGGTCTGTACTTCTATGCCGTGCGCAAGAAGTACCACCAGTTCGAAAGCGAATTCACAGCGGTCGACACTCGTGTTCAAGTCAACCAGGTGCCGGGTGGGATGATCTCCAACCTCGCCAACCAGTTGAAAGAGCAGGGCGCCCTTAACCGCATGGCCGAAGTGCTGGCGGAAATCCCGCGTGTGCGTGAGGACCTCGGCTACCCACCGCTGGTGACCCCGACTTCGCAGATCGTCGGCACTCAGGCGTTCTTCAACGTGCTGGCCGGCGAGCGCTACAAGACCATCACCAACGAAGTGAAGCTGTATTTGCAGGGCGGCTACGGCAAAGCGCCGGGCGTGGTTAACGAGAAACTGCGTCGTCAGGCCATCGGCAGCGAAGAAGTGATCGACGTCCGTCCGGCCGATCTGCTCAAGCCGGAAATGACCAAGCTGCGTGCCGATATCGGCGCACTGGCCAAGTCCGAAGAAGACGTGCTGACCTTCGCCATGTTCCCGGAAATCGGTCGCAAGTTCCTCGAAGAGCGTGCCGCCGGCACCCTCACGCCGGAAGTGCTGTTGCCGATTCCTGAAGCCGGCAAAGTCGCTTCGGCGGGCGGCGAAGGTGTGCCGACCGAGTTCGTCATTGACGTTCACGGCGAAACCTACCGCGTCGACATCACCGGTGTTGGTGTGAAGGCCGAAGGCAAGCGTCACTTCTACCTGTCCATCGACGGCATGCCGGAAGAAGTGGTGTTCGAACCGCTCAACGAATTCGTCGGCGGTGGCAGCAGCAAGCGCAAGCAAGCGTCGGCGCCGGGCCACGTCAGCACCACCATGCCGGGCAACATCGTTGATGTGCTGGTCAAGGAGGGCGACACCGTCAAGGCTGGCCAAGCGGTGTTGATCACCGAAGCCATGAAGATGGAAACCGAAGTCCAGGCCGCTGTTGCCGGTAAGGTCACGGCGATTCATGTGGCCAAGGGCGACCGGGTCAATCCGGGCGAAATCCTGATCGAGATCGAAGGCTGAGATAACAGCCTCGGTACAACGCTTTAAACCTCGGGGGGGCATGTGCTCCCCTTTTTTTGCCCGGGATTTGACTGAATCACGCAAATCCCCTGTGGGAGCGGGCTTGCTCGCGAATGCGGTGTATCAGTCACAGAACATGTCGACTGACACCCCCTCTTCGCGAGCAAGCTCGCTCCCACAGGGACAGTGTTCAGACCATCAGAACGCCATTCGCCACTGGCCCATCACACTGTGAGTACGGCTTTCGGTTCCGAAATCCCCCGTGATGCCTAGCCCAACGGTGTGGTTGGCCGACAGGCCAAGGTCGAGGCCAGCATCGACGCCCAAACTGTTTCGATCCAGCGCGGCACCGGCCACTTCAAAGCGTTTCCCACCCTTGAGCAGTTGTTGGCGGGCATCGCTGTCGAGTTCGCCGAAGGTATGTTTCCAGCCGGCGGCGAATCGCGGCGTCAGGCTCATGCCGTTGTCCAGTCGGCTGATTTTCGCTGCACGCAGGCCGAAGGTGCTGCTGAGGTTGTCGCGGGTTTGCCCGAACACCTTCAGCGCCGCATCGCCGCCTTTTTCGCTGTAGCTGTCACGTTGATAACGCTGATAGCCGAGGCTGGCGAACGGTTCGAGCGTCACGTTGTTATGGCCGAAATTGAAGCCCAGTTCGGCAAAGGCCTGCTGGGTGTTGGCGTCGTAGTTGCCCTTCAGGCGGTCGCTGAAGCCCTTGAACACCACTCGACGTTTGCTGCTGCCGTCATGGCTGGCGTAGGTCGCCCCGAGGCGCAGGGCCAGTGGCCCGTCCTGGCGCACGGCATAGGCGCCGAGGTGCCAGCTGTCGAGGTCGCCATCGTACTGGCGGGCATCCAGTTTCGTCTGGGATTTACCGCCCAGCAGGCCGATATGCCATTGCTCATCGAGTCGCCAATCCGCGCCCATGACCAGACCCTGGGTGGCGTGTTTCAGGGTGCTGTCGTGATCGCGATCGACCTTGCCACCATGGCCGATGGCCTGAACCCAGACGCGTCCGGAGTCTGCACTGCCGGCCGCCTGCCGGGGTGAACTGCCAGAGCCAGACGCAGCGCCCGAGCGGCTGTCCAGTTGGCGCATGGCCGAAAGCATGCTCGCGCTCACGGGCGTGACACTGCTCAATGTGGCTTTGGCGAGGTTGGCGTTGCTGCCGGCGGCCAACTGCTCGATGGCAATCGGTGCGGTGCTTTTGTCGCTAGCCAACAGTGCGACGACCGCTGCGTTTTTGGGGGCCGCTGTTTGAGGGGCTGGCGGTGTGGCGACAGGGGCGGCACGCACAGCCACCGCGTCTTCTGAAATGGGGGCTTCTTCTGACGTGGAAGATGGACTTGTCGCCAGTACGGGCGTTGTTGCCGGCAGTGGTGCTGATATCGGTGGTCGATCCGAGATCGATGGCTCTTCAATACTTTCGGCTACTGCACGACCGTTGTCGGTGGTGGCCACGCTAGGCAGGGATACCTCGTTGCGGGCGTAGGTCAGTCCCACAGATTTTTTGTTGTATTGAGGTGTGGCTGTCATGAACGCCAGATCGTTCAGTATCGTGCCGAACTGACCTTCAACCTTGCTGGCTTCGATGATTTTGTACTGGCTGCTTTGCGGGTATTCCCCTGCAACTGCAACGACTTTCAGGGTGGCGCCTTCAAGTTTGGCAGTGCCGTCTACCTTGATCGTTTGACCACTGCTGCCGGGGGCGACCTCATAAGACAGTTCAGCATTTGGGGATAGGCTCAAACTGCCTTTCACTCGAGGGCTACCATGCAATCCATTGACCATGAGCAGGCCGTTAACGTGCAAGTTTCCTACCGAGCCCTTACCCGCAAAGCTGCCGCCGTTCTCGACATAGACATCCCCTTTTATGCTTCCATTGTTGAAGAGTTTGCCAGCGGTAACCGCCCCACCGCTGATGGTGCCCTGGTTGGTCAGCGCACCGTTGTGTGTTACCAGCACGCCTTGGTTGAAGTCTCCCTTTGTGCTCAGCGTCCAGTCTCCGCGCACGAGAAACAGTGCATTGAAATTGCGGGTGTCTTTCAGCGTGCCCCCCTGGGAGATATCCAGTAGCAGCATGTTGTCCCCCTTGCCACCATCCAACTGCCCCGTGAAGCTTGCGTCGTCTTGAAGAGCGATCAGATCGTTGAGGTCAGTTCCTCGAAAAGTGCTCTGGGGTGTATTGAAGGCAATCGGAACGGTCGCTTTATCGTTGATAAAGTCCTTAATCCTCCCAAGAGATCCTGCATAGACGGTGTCTTCGGGCTGTTCTGGCACCTGCGCGGTGGACGCTGCGTCAGAGGCTTCAGGCAGTTGCTGGGCGTTTGCAATCTCTGCGCAGCCCAGCGCCAACGCAACGGCCAAAGCCAAGTGTTGTGGTTTGAATGTGTGTTGAATGAGCATCAAGTAAGGCCTTTTTTGAAAGAAGGCCAAACTCTAGGGATGCAGCAAAAATTTCGATGTCGGCTACTTCCCGCCGTTTTGCAGGCGCTGTCGCATCATTTTGTCGAAATCTTCCGCTATATCCGGAACCGGTATTTTTACGCGACTGTACCGGCTCCTTTTCCTACGACTAATCAAGACCACACTGGCTATTCAACGATCAAAAACTCATCTGCCACTGCCCGATCATTCCGTGATTACGGCTGTTGCTGCCGATCTCGCCGCTGTAACCCACCCCCAGCGTATGACGCGCCGAGATCCCGAGATCGAGACCGGCCTCCAGCACCAAGCTGTCGCGGTCCAGCGCGCTGCCGTCGACATTGAATGCTGTGCCGCCGACTACGAAGGCCTGGCGCGTCGAGCTGCTGACGTCGCCGTAAGTGTGTTTCCAGCCCGCCGCCATACGTGGCGTCAGGCTCATGCCGTTGTCCAGACTGCTCAGGTGTGCCAGGCGCAGGCCGAAGTTGCTGCTGAAGTTGTCCTGGGTCTGGCTGTCGACTTGCAGCGCAGCGGCGCCGCCCTTTTCCCGGTAGCTGTCACGGTGGTAGCGCTGGTAGCCGAGGCTGGCGAACGGTTCGGCGCTGAGGCGGCCGCTGCCCATGGCGTAACCGAGTTCGGCGAAGGCTTGCTGGCTGTAGGCGTCATAGTCGCCTTTGGGGCGATCACTGAAACCGTTGAAAGCGATGGTGCGTTTGCTTTCGCCTTGATGGCCGCTGTATGCCGCGCCGAGGCGCAGTGAGATCGGGCCGTTCTGATGCAGGGCATAAACGCCGGCATGCCAGCTCTCGACATTGCCATCGACGCCTGTGGCGTCCAGATCGGTTGTCGAATAACCGCCCAATACGCCCAACCGCCATGCTGGATTCAGCGACCAGTCGGCGCCGAGCACGCTGCCCTTTGAGCGTTGCTCCAGACCGCTGCTGCCGTGTTCGCCGTCGAGCTTGCCGTAGCCGCCGACGGCTTGCAGCCAGAGGCGGCCGCGAGCGTTCGGATCGTTCAGGTTACGCGCCTCGGACGGCACGCCGTTGGCCGCCAACACAGGGGTTTCGCGTTGATCGAGGCCGACCATCAGTCCCGGGCTGCCGCCGATTTGCTGCATTGCCAAGAGCATGCTGTTGCCCACCTGGCTGCTGGCGCCAAGGGTGGCGCTGGTCAGGTTGGCACTGCTGGCCCCGGCCAGTTGTTCGATTGCCGCGCCGGCAGTGCTTTGGGTGGTGTTGAGCAGGGCGTTGTATAGCGCGTTGTGCTTGCCCATTGAGGCCAGACTGTTGGCGGCGCTACTGCCGTTGCCGGTGGCGGCGAAATCTTTGAAGGCGACGTCGTTACGGGTGTACGTCAGGTCGACTTGAGTTGGCGTGTAGGCGAACGTGGGTGTGAGAAAGGCGTAATCGCTGCTGACCTTGCCGAAGGTGCCGTTGATCTGCGTGGCTTGCAGCACGGTGTAATGGCTCTGCCACGGATAGGTGCCGCTGCCGGGATTAACGGCCAGGGTCGCGCCGTTGAGATTCGCGGTGCCGCCGACCTGCACTGGCGCGCTGCTGCCGTCGGCGTTGACGCCGTAGGCGAGGGTGGCTGCGCTGCCCATGTTCAAGTCATGCACAATCGTCGCGCGGCCCAGGCCCGTGTCAGTGCGTAAGGTGCCGTTGACGTTGAGGCTGCCCACCGAACCGCCCCCGGCATACACACCACCGGCATCCACGGTGAGATTGCCGGCGATACCGCCCTGGTTGATCAACGTCGCGCCGTTGCGCACTGCGCCGCCGTCGCTGAAATCGCCGCTACCGGTCAGCGTCCATGCGCCTTGCTTGACCTCCAGCCACTCCAAATTGCGACTCTCGCCGAAGCTGCCACCCGCCACGTCGTCCATCACCACCCGGTCGTAACCGCTGCCGCCATCGACCACACCGATAAAGCGGCTGCCATTGCGCAAGGTCAGGCTGTCGTTGCCGCCGCCCAGATCCAGTGCCAGGCCATTGCTGCCGCTGAGGGTGCCGCCGTTGACCACGTTGTCGGCGAACTCACCGACGAACTTCACGCCAAAACCGTCGAGGCCCTGGAGGGTGCCGAAGTTTTCCAGCGTGGTTGCCGCCAGCCCCGAGCCGTCGCTACCGTCGTCTACCAGGATCGCGCTGTTAGCGCCGCTGATCAGGGCGCCGCTGGCGTTGAGAATGTAGCCGCCGCCCAGGGCGATGCCTTCACTGCCGTTGGCGAACCCAGCTTTGTCGACACCGCCCGCGCCGACGCCTTGAATGGTGCCGTAGTTTTCGATGTGGGCAATCTTGTCGATGTCCACGCCGTCGCCATCACCGTTGGCTTGCAGCCCGGAGTACGCGCCGGTAATGGTGCCGTGGTTGATCACCGTGCCATCGCCGTCGGAGCCGAATCCCGAGCCGTTGCGCCCGGTGATCTGTCCGTAGTTGACCAGTGTCGCGCCGAGGTCAGTGGTGATGCCGTGGCGGCCGCCGGAAATGACGCCGTTGTTGGTGATCGACACACCCGTGGCGGTATCGATATCGATACCGTCGAATTTTTGGTCGGCGTTGTGCGAATCGCCCGTCGAGATCTCGCCGTAGTTGGTAATCGTCGCGTTGGCGCCGGTCTTCATGCCGTCGCTGGCCTCGCCGCGAATCAGCCCGCCCGCACGGTTGATGATCGTGGTTTTCACGCCGTCACTGCGCAGCGCATCCAGATCCAGCCCTTGGCCGGTGGCGGAGCGAATGACGCCACTGTTGTCGATCAACAGGCTGCCGCTGACGAAGTTGCTGTCGATGCGCAACGCATCATTGGCACCGAGGATCTGCCCGCCGCTGCGGTTGTAGAGGGCGTAGTTGCGCGCCTGGCTCAGGTCGCCGCTGCTGTCGATGGCCCGGCCGCCAGTGGAGATGATTTTGCCGGCGTTTTCGATCACCACGCCGACACCGCTGGTGTTGTCCTTCAGGCTGACAGCCTTGCCACTGTTGGTGATGCTGCCCGGCGCCGAAATCGTCAGCGTGTCGCTGCCACCGAGGGTTTGCGAAGCCGTGGTGGCGCTGTCGATCTGCACGGTTTTACCGTGAG
Source organism: Pseudomonas sp. NPDC087615 (assembly GCF_044743445.1). Taxonomy (NCBI): domain Bacteria; kingdom Pseudomonadati; phylum Pseudomonadota; class Gammaproteobacteria; order Pseudomonadales; family Pseudomonadaceae; genus Pseudomonas; species Pseudomonas sp. NPDC087615. Next base: position 72,501 of record NZ_JBIUWM010000008.1, read on the forward strand.
CGGCCGTGGTGGCGATCAACAGGGCGATGGCGAGGGACAATCGCTGAGGCGAGAAGGGCATGGGCGGACGGCCTTTTGTTATAAGCGGGCCGTCCTGTATAGCGATGGGGTTTTACAGAATGATGTCGGTAATAGTGCAGAGCACCTTAGGTACGGCGTTCGTAAGCCTTGCCGTAATGGCGCTCCATGCGTGCCTGAATCAGCTCAAGCCCGATCGACATCACCCAGTAAATGATCGCGGCGGTCGTGAGCATTTCGATGTAGCGATAGCTTGACCGACCATACGACTGCGCCAGAAACATCACCTCCCAAACGCCCATCACCGAGATCAGCGACGAGTCTTTGAGCATGGAAATGAATTGGTTGGTGGTTGGCGGGATGATCGTGCGCATGGCCTGGGGCAGGGTGATGCGCCAGAAAATCACCGACTCACGCATGCCCAGCGCCAGCGACGCTTCGCGTTGACCATAGGGGACGCCGAGGATGCCGGCGCGGAAAATTTCGCTGAGATAAGCGCCATAGTTCAGCGACAGGGCGATGATCCCGGCAACGATGGCGCCGGGCACGATGCCCAATTGCGGCAAGCCGAGATAGATCAGCAGGATCTGGATCAGCAGCGGCGTGCCACGAAAAAACGAAGCGTAAAAACTGGCGATGCCAAACGCCACGGCACTTTTCGACAAGCGCGCCAACGCGGTGACGAAGCCCAGCAATGACGAGGCGACAATCGAGCACACGCACAGAAACAACGTCAGCGCCGCGCCTTGCAGGAAGCCATTGGGTGCCAGCTTCAGGCCGACCAGGTTGGGCAGCTTGTCGAGGATGATCGAGAACTTCAGGTCGAAGCTCAGGAAGAACCCGGCGCACAGGCAGAACATCGCCGCCCAGGTCAGGTACAACCGCGTACGAAAACCGAAGAGCCGTTGCAGGCGTGATGCAGCCACCGGTTGCGGTGGCTGTGGAGGTGTCGGGAAAGAAGTCATTGACTGATGTCGGCGCCGATCCATTTTTGTGAGAGCTTGCTCAGGGTGCCGTCCTGCTTGAGCTGCGCAAACACCTCGCGCACTTTGGCATCCCACTGGGCGTCACCCTTTTCGATGGCCACCGAATTCGGTTCCGAATACAGCGACGCACCGGCCAGTTTGAAGCGTTTGTCTTCGTTCAGGCGTGGCTGCGCGGTGACGAGGTTGGTGAGGATCGCGTCCAGACGCACACCGGCCCCCAGGCCCAAGTCTTGAAAGGCAACGTTGTCGGTATCGTACGGAGCGATCTGCACGTCTTCGAACGGGTACTGCAACTGCGTGTCTTCGGCGCCTTCGATGACCAGATTCTTGTTCAGATAACTTTCGTAGCTGGAGGCGCTGGTGAGGCCGACCTTCATACCGCTCAGGTCCTTGGCGCCGTGGATGCGGTCATCCTTGGCGTTGACCACGATCACCGCAGGGGAGGCGTAGTACTCGACCGGGAAATCGAACACTTCGGCGCGGGCCTTGCTCGGGGTCATCGAGCAGATGCAGATGTCGTAGCGCCCGCTCCAGCGGCCGGCGGCGATGACGTCCCAGGACGGCGTTTCCAGACGCAGCTTAACCCCCAGTTTGTCCGCCACGGCTTTGGCGACATCAACGTCGAAACCGTCGAGCTGGTTCTGCTCGTTGAGAAACGAGAACGGTGGATAACTTTCCATCAGCACGCCAACCAGTTCTTTTTTCTGCTCGACGCGATCCAGTGTGGCGCCGCCGAAGGCTTGGGATGAGGCGGCCAGAATCGTCAGGCCCAGGGCCAGTAGCGGTTGAAATTTCACAGTCGATCCCTGGTTGAAAAAGAGGTTGTCATTAACGGAATGGTGCGTATTAAATAGTTATAAGAACGACTCTGATAGTGAGTTATTTTCATAAGCTTATGAGTGAAAGGCATATGGGCGCAGCAAGCACGATTATTCTCGATGGCGGCATGGGCCGTGAGTTGCAACGCGCCGGTGCGCCATTCCGGCAACCCGAGTGGTCAGCGCTGGCGTTGAGCGAAGCGCCGCAGGCGGTGGAAGCGGTACACGCCGCTTACATCGCCAGCGGGGCCAATGTGATCACCAGCAACAGTTACGCGGTGGTGCCGTTCCACATCGGCGAAGAACGTTTCGCCGCTGAAGGGCAGGCGCTGGCGGCGTTGGCCGGTGAACTGGCGCGGCGTGCGGTGCAGGCTTCGGGCAAAGCGGTGCGGGTGGCCGGCTCGTTGCCGCCGTTGTTTGGCTCCTATCGTCCGGATCTGTTCGAGGCGTCCCGGGTGACCGAGTTGCTGGGCCCGTTGGTCAAGGGGCTCGCACCGCACGTTGATCTTTGGCTGGCGGAAACCCAAAGCTCGATCGTCGAGGCGCGCGCCATTCACGCCGGGCTGCCGCAGGACGGCAAGCCGTTCTGGCTGTCGTTTACCTTGAAGGACGAAGACACCGACGAAGTGCCGCGTTTGCGTTCCGGCGAGCCGGTGGCCGAAGCGGCTGCAGCGGCGGCTGAGTTGGGCGTCGAGACGCTGTTGTTCAATTGCAGTCAGCCGGAAGTGATCGGCGCGGCGATTGACGCGGCACGCGCGACCTTCGAACGTCTGGGCGTGAAGATAAACATCGGCGCCTATGCCAACGCCTTCCCGCCGCAGCCTAAGGAAGCGACGGCCAATGACGGACTCGATCCGTTGCGCGAAGACCTCGATCCACCCGGCTATCTGCAATGGGCGATTGATTGGCAGCAGCGCGGCGCCAGTCACTTGGGCGGTTGCTGCGGGATCGGCCCGGAGCACATTGCGGTGCTGGCGCAGAAACTCGCTTGAGAGAAGATCAAAAGATCGCAGCCTGCGGCAGCTCCAGGGTGTAGGGGCCATCCCACATGACGGACGCATAGCGACTCCAGGATTGGCCTCATCTGCTTGATGAGGTCTGTCCCATGACTCCTGCCATCGCCCCCCTGACCAACCCGGTGCGCCGATAAAAGTGCGCGGCGTTAAATGCTCCTACGGCCTACTTATCGGGTTTGCGCTTCCACGGGTTCTTCGGGGGAACGGCAAATCGCCGTCCTGAATTGGCGGAATAACGAGAACCTGTAACCGCTTCCAGCTCCCCGCCGTCTCGCACAAAATCACTCACTTCTTTAACCCGACGGCTGCGCAGCCATGTAATCCACTGCGCCAGATCGGTGTGGCCCTGTTCTTCAAACATCCGCATGAAACGTACTTGCCAACGCTTGCACGTCTGCTGGCAAAGGCCTGTACGCCGCTGTAAATCAGTCACGCTCTCGCCGTTGATCAAGCCTTGAACAAAACCCAGCCAATGCTCTGGATAACCCAATCGGGCCAGTAGCGTGCCCTGCAGCAAACTCACAGTGCTGTAACAGCCTAGGCAACGAAAATCAGGGCGGCGCTCATCGAAACGCTTCATGTCAGGTGAACCGCACTTTGGACAGACTGCTTGAGGAGTCGTGAGCAAATGCTCCAGCCCACTCAGAAACGCTTGGGCCTGAGCCGCAATAGGTGCGGGTGGCTCCAGATCGATTCGATCCTGGCGTGCCGCCCACCACTGATACAACGTTGGAAAGTCTTTAGCCATGACGGTGCGGCAGTGTTTGTTCCACCGCGAAGTGGTGCTGGGGGCAATATTCATGGCTTCGGCAATACCTCGCATCGACCAACCCGCCAACAGGTATTGACCAAAGGTTGACCAGAGGTGCATTAGCCCGACTTTCGAAAACGGTGTTTTCGAGAGACAGTTAAAGCCTTTGTTGCAGGCCACACAGCGGTAAAAAGGCAGGCGTGTTTTCTGGCTGGTTTCCAGTCTGAAGCGTGGATGACCGCACTGCGGGCACTCGACCGGCGACCTCTTGGGCAGTTCGTGCAAATAGCGAATGAAATCATCCGCATGACTGTGGAGTTCGGCGGGGAGGCATTGGTGATAATCGGGCAGCGCTTGAGCTTCGGACATTGAACTTGAATCTTTCATGGAAAACCTCGCGGGTTAACCGGGCAGCCTTCGGGCGCGGGCTACCCGCAAGACACGCAAATGGCGAGGGTGCCGGACTGTTTTTAGATGAATGAATCGATATCCAGCGTATGCGGCGCACCCACTGTATGGCCGTAGATCGACGCCAGTAGCCCGTCATCACTTTTGCTGGTGGGCGCCATGGCCAACTGCTCGACGACTTTGTTTTCCGAATGGGCAAGCCAGCGCGACAGGCTTTCAGATAGCGGCTCGGGCTGGTCCGAAAGTGATCCGTAGACCTTTTTTTCGGTGATGCGCTGTTGCCGCAAGGTTTTGAGGCGATCAAGCGACATTTGTATTTTGTCGATCTCGCGATTGAGCGCTTCGATGGTTTTTTCATGATGGCGAACGTAAGCGTCCGGGCGTGTCTGGTCGCGCTTTTGCCGCAACTGCAAAGTAATGCTCGCCAGCGCTTTTTGCATCCACTCAAACTCTCTATCCGATACGAGGGATCGGTTTGCTGATTGCGCTTCCTGCCAACGTTTCAGCGTTGCCCAGCACGCCGGAATGTAGCTGCCGACCATCGAGTGGCTGCCGGCATTGAAGAGTTGCGTCAGTAACGAAGGTCGATCCGGGAGGCCGTTTTTTTGCTGAATGGCCACCGAGCAGGCGGCATGCTGGGCAACGGTGTCGCAACCGGGCTCCCACAGGATCATGGACTTTTCCTTGCGATCAAACTGCACCGGCATCGCGTGGTACAGCTTGCCGTGATGCTCGTAGGGTTCGCCGGTCCAGTTGGTAATACCGGCGACAAACACCGAGAGGCCAACGGGCACGTTGACGAAGGTCAGTGCCGCACCTGTTCCGTAAACACTCGTTTTGGTGTTCATCCAGGTGCCGGGCACACTGGGCACCGGGTCGTTATGGGCGACCATGCGGTGATGTTCCAGCGGCTCTGCGCCTTTGGTGAAAAGGGCGTCACCGGCGCGGGGGGCGCCGTAGGTGTAGAGCTGGATGTTGTAGCCTTCTGGTCTACGACGCAGCATCTCCGACAGCAGCAATGCGACTGCGCCTCCGAGGCTGTGCCCACAGATCAGCAGTTTTTGACCGGCATAAAACCTGTCGAGGTATTCCAGGACGAAGTCGTAGGCTTTCCGCGCAGCTTCGTAGAAACCACGGTGTACCTTGCTGTCGGTGTCTGCGAACGGCACTTGAAATGCATCGGCGTCGCGCAGGCCATCCGCGATGAGTTCATAGGTGCCACGCACGGAAATCAGGATTAACTCGTCGTGGTGGATGATGAAGGCTTGAGTATCGGTACCGCCCTTTTGGTCGGTATCGTCAAAGAAATGAATCTTGGCCGGGTATTCCTGCTCGTCTTTCTGTTCAGGTTTGTTTGCGTCATAGAGGTCTGAGTCGAACGGCACGATCTCCAGTCGCCTGGAGTAAGGCACATCTTCAAAAAGCGGGTAATACGCTGATGTCTGCGTCGCATCGACTTTCCCAAGCTCTTCGAATTTGGCCAGTGCATCCCCGAACCAGTTACCCACGCTGGGTTGCAGGGGGAAGCTCACGGTTTTTATTTTGCCGGGGTGTTTCTCTGGCTTCTGACCAAACGGGCAATAGCTCAGGGTGGCCATGAGCGCCAGTTGATAGAGATTTAGCGCGCAGAAACCAGGGTCGATTGACAGCATGGGGCGCAAGGCGCGCATCGGGCGTACTTCCAGCACCGTGTGTTTGAGCGGCATGAGGGCAACACCGCGTTCACCATGCTTGCCCATGATTTTCGCCGGCCCCGACCCGGGCGGGTAGTGGCTGTAAACCTGCGGTGGTAAATGCGAAACATGCTTGACCAGATGGCGCACTTCCACCTGAAAGAATTCATCGGCGCAGGCTTGTGCGGGGTTGTCTTTGATGCGGGTCGAGTTGTGGTTCAGGTAATGGGTTTGTTCGGCGCGTACCTGGAGTTCAGTGATTTTGAGAGGGTAATGGGGTCTCGCCTGTAAAAAGGCGTAAGCCTTTTCATGCCCTTGGTATTCCGTCTCAAGAGTAAGTGCAATCGGGCCTGCGAAGTGATCAGCAACCTTGCCAGAGCCTGTGGCATCCAGATTGCCTTCGTAACTCTTCCCTTCGGCATCGATGGCGACGTAAGCCAGTCCTGCGTAGGGTTCGCCAGAGCCAAACTCGTCGACCAGTTGAAAGCTGCTCCATCGACCCTGGGCGGGGCACGTCAGTACACGGCTGCTCAGCGGCGCTTCCAGTTCTTTTTCCATTGACGTCATGTCGAAGCCTCCTTATTCAGTGCAACCGGGATAGATGGTGCATTGCCGGCCGTCGGGCATCTGAAAGCTGCTGAAGTCTTTGTAATTGCCAAAACAGAACGCGTATTGGTCTTCGAAGTTGTCGCCCATACAACGCTTCCAGCCATTCGGAACTTTGACCCACGTATCTCCGATAGCGGGCCTGTCCTCGTCGGCCAATTTGATGTGCATCTTCACGGTCTTACCCGGCAGTTGGTCCGGGGTATAAGCTGCGGAAGGTTTGCCTCGTCGCAGCTCGCCCTGGGCACCGATCGTTTTGCAGTCGAGGAGTTTTCTGAGGATTCGGGGCTTACCCGAAGTACGAAACAGCTGTTGGCATTCACCGTAAAAGGTACTTTCACCCGCTTCGTTGAAAACGTTTCTGTACTGATCTTCCACCTCATTCCGAATGAACACCCTGGCGCTGTCGGCGCCAAAATCTCCCCGATCCTTACCGTAAGTCGCGTAGATTTTCAGTTCGATGCGATTGACCACCAACGGACAGCCGCTACGTGTTCTGCGAATCGTTATTTCAGCATCAGGTTTGTATTCCGTTCGCCACTCGCCGTTGAACACGGGTGCCAAGTTGGCCTTTTTTTCAACGGTGCAGGTTTCGCCCTTGGCAGGCATGTAATAAACCACTGCAACGTATGCAAAGTCGGGCGGCATATCGGCGGTAAAGGTGAAAGTGTTGGGCTGACTGCTCGCGCAGCCTGAGATGCCAACGAAGCAGCAGCCCAATGCAGCGTTTTTAAGCAAGGGATAAGACTTAGTCATTGGGTAATGTCCTTATTCAGTGCAGCCGGGATAGATGGTGCATTGCCGGCCGTCGGGCAGCTGGAAAGTGCTGAAGTCGGTGTAGTTGCCGTTGCAATAACCTCGTTGATCCTCAAGTCCTCTACCCATGCAACGCTTCCAGCCATTCGGAACCTTCACCCACGTATCTCCCCAGCCGGGTTTCTCCTCGTCGGCCAATTTGATGTGCATCTTCACGGTCTTACCCGGCAGTTGGTCCGGGGTATAAGCTGCGGAAGGTTTGCCTCGTCGCAGCTCGCCCTGGGCACCGATCGTTTTGCAATCGAGGAGTTTTCTAAGGATTCGGGGCTTACCCGAAGTACGAAATAACTGTTGGCATTCACCTGAGAAGGTACTTTCGCCTGCTTCGTTAAAGACGCTTTTGTATTGATCTTCCACTTCATTCCGAATAAACACGCTGGCGATATCCACACCGTAATCACCCCGGGCTTTACCGTAAGTTGCGTAGATTTTCAGCTCGATGCGGCTGATGACCAGCGGGCAACCGCTGACTGTTCTGCGCAGGGCTATTTCATTGCTGGGCTGGTAGATTCCCCGCCATTTCATGTTGTATTCCACTTCAGTATCTCGCCCGCCCGGTACGGTGCAGGTTTCGCCTTTGGCGGGTACATACACAGCAATGGCCTGATACGTGAAATCGGGCGGCATATCGGCGGTAAAGGTGAAGGTATTCGGCTGACTGTGGCTGCTCGCGCAGCCTGCGGTTAACGCGAGGCCAAAACCCAGACTTGCTGTGCGAATCAGGCGTTTCATAGGGCGGCTTCTCCTTGCCAAAATGCTGTTGTTTGCGACACCCGTTCGAAATGCTCACTCGGCGTTTCACCGGCCCGAACCTGCCAGTGCGGCGCCAACGTATAGCCCTGCGCCTGCAGGCTCTGGGTCAGCAAAAACTCCAGTTGCTCCGGCGCCAGCCAACCCCACATTTGCGCCTGCGCCAGTCTGTTGCGCAGCCACGTATCAGGATCATGGTGTTCGGCAAGTTTGGCGTAAGCCTGGACATGCTCCGCCAGCAGATAGCGATGAGCATTGCTGCGGCGAATTTCATCCGTCTGTTGGTTGGGCGCTGGCACTTGATGCCACAGCGGCTGATCTGGCACCGGGTAGCTGCCGGGGGCGGGGTTGTTCGTGCCTTGCCAGTGTGTGCCTTGCCAGTAACACACGCTGATCGCTGGCCCGAGGTAGGCCGGCCAGGCGTCCTCAGGCAGGTGCGCGAGGGCGCGGCTCAATACCCGATTATCGTGAAAGCGGTACAGCGCCTGATGTGGGCGGGCACCGATGATCAGGCGTTCGTGCCAATGTTTGACCAGCCTGCTCAAATCGCCTTTTTGAAGGCTGGCAAACCAGCCCCAGTTGCGTTGCGGATTCTTCAGCAGTTCACTGATGCGGCTGTCGTCAGGCTGATCGAAAGTGAAGATGAATGGCCCGGCATCCGCCAGATCAGCCACCAACGTTTCACCGTAAACACTCAGGCATTGGTCGAATTGGCTGGTTTTTAAAAGGGATTGGCGCAGGTCGCGCTCGTTCTGTGAGTCCAAAACGACGCACAAGGCAAAACCTGAACGTTGCTGTTCTCTCATCCATTGGCGGGGTAGCGAGTCAGTCATGCGGCGGCTCCCTGGGGCAGGCAAATACCCGCACGACAGGCCTCGCAGATGGGGCAGAAGTCCGATCCCATAGCACTGCTGACCGCCATCAATTCGTTCTGGCTGGGCGCAATCATGGGCGGCCGTTCTAATGGCATCGCCAAGGCGTCATTGGCCCCCGGCATTGACAATGCGGCAGCGGAACCCGCCACCGGGGCACCCCCGATCTGGATTTCGCTGCTGCTGAAAATGCCCGCGTGGCCAATCACAATGTGCTGCCCACCGGCCTTGAGGCTGATGCTCGCGCCAGCATCCAGCGTCAGGTGCGCCCCAGCCTTGATGTGCACTTGCTGGCCAGCCTCCACCACCAGCGTTTGGTCGACTCGGGTCTGGCTGTTGCTCGCGACATGCAGATAGTCATTGGCCTTGAGTTGCACTTTGCGGTCGGCGGTGATGGTTCGGTGTTCTTCGGCTTCCAGCACGGTAATGCTGTTGCCCTTGATGGTTTCCCGGCGTTCGTTGCCGACTTCAAGTCGACTGTCGTTTTCGACCTTGTGCTCCATGTCGCGCTGGGCACGCAGGTAGATCAACTCCTGCCCGGCGCGATCTTCCAGGTGCAATTCGTTGAATCCGCCGCTATCGGGTGAACTGCGTGAGCGAAACACACTTCGGGTTTTGTGCGCGGGCAGTTCGTAGGGCACCGGGTTGGCGCTGTTGGCCAGACAGCCACTGATCACCGGTTGATCAGGATCGCCTTCAAGAAAACTGACCAACACCTCCATGCCCACTCTCGGAATAGTGACGCTGCCATGGGCGTTGCCGGCCCAATTCGAAGACACCCGCAACCAGCAACTGCTTTTGTCGTCGCTACGACCTTCTCTGTCCCAAAAAAACTGAGCCTTGACCCTGCCGAAGGGGTCGCAGTGGATTTCCTCGCCTTTGGGACCGGTGACCATGGCGGTCTGGCTGCCCAGTATTCGCGGCTTTTGGTAATGGTGTGGGGGTCGGTAGAAAACGTCCCAAGGCGTTGCGACAAATTGATTTCGATAACCTTGAACAAAGTCATGTTCTTGTGCGGAGGTTTCGCTGGTGATGCTCTCTTCCAGCACTTGCGGCTGCTTACATTCGTGGCGCACTTCTGTCAGCAACCAAAGCGCATTCCACTGCGTGCGTGAATGCTCGGACATCTCCATAAAATGCCCGGATACCAAGGTCTGCTGATCGCTTTTGCCTTCAGCCTGCCGATAGTCGGCACGATGGCGCTCCAGTGCCCGTTTGGTTAAAAACTTGCCGCGCTCACGCAGGGTGAAGCGGCCGGGATAGTCGTAATCTTCCAGGTCAGGCTGCGTGAGATCGGTGCCAGGTTCGTAGTTGGACTCCAGAAGAATTCGGGATTTTTCGTAGTCGTAGTCACGGCGAGTGGTGCGACTGGTGCGCGCTTCGACTCGCAGGTCGAATCGTTTGATCACTGATCCCTCGGCAACCATGCCGCTGTTTTGTTTGTAGGGTGTTGGCCGGTCAAGTCTGGGGAATACGGTTTGGTCGTCCCCAAATACCATCAGGTGTTTTTCGCGACTGTGCCGAAAGTGGTAATGAATGCCTTCTTCTTGGCAGAGCCTTTGGACGAAGTGCAGATCTGATTCGTCGTACTGCACGCAGTACTCGCGATCCGGATAAATGGCACCCAACTGAAACAGATGAAGGTCGCGGTGGATGCCGTGTTCTTCCAACACCTGCGCAATGATTTGCGGGACGGTCAGTTGTTGAAAAATACGTTGGTTGATGCGGTGGCCCAAATAAGCCACCCGAGGAACAAGCGTGAGGCTGTAACGCGTCAGACGTTTGCCAGCGTCGCCTTGCGCAACGCGATGGATTTGCCCATGGATGCCATTGCGACCGTCGCTGAATGCCAGAAACGCTTGTTTGTGCAGCAGGCTTTCAAGATCGAGATTCGGCCTCTCGCTGACCAGCACCACGTCGAAGGCATAGGGTGTGCTGATCGCTTCCTGACCGGTGAACTCCAGGACTTGAAGGTCGTGCTCCAGACTATCAATGGTCAGATTGAAACGTGCGAGAGGGCTGGGGCTAGGCATCCTTTGTTCCTTCGACGGTCGCTGAGGGAATTTGTATCTGAATGCGTGAAGGCAGATACAAGTGCCGAAAGCTAACAAACGTGCCGAAGAAAAAATGTAGGAGGGGTCCTATGGGGTTGAAGGAAAGGACCTTGATTGTTCGTGTGGTTCGGTTGCCTCTTCACTGACGCTATTGCGAGGCTCGGATTCTTGGCATGTATGCGGCTCAAATACGTCAGACAAATCGCCAATTATTTTTGTGTAGTAAACCTCTGGCGTTGTTCTCGTTTAAAACCTATTGGCTTTACGCCTCGCGACCTACAAATCCTTGCGTCGTTGCCTACGGCTACGCCAGAATCCGCCGGCTTGTGCGCCCAGGGCTGGCTGCGTAACTTGGATCGGGTCACTGATTCCCAGTGATCGGGTTTAGCAGCCCGGCTTCGTTTCATTCCGGTCGTACAAGTCTCATCCGGTCAGGCATTTGCCTGCGCTCGATGGTGGCTGTGCGCATGGCACCTTCGGGTGCGCCGGGTTTCGGAGTGACCGGTCTGCTAACTTGCGCACAGCCGCCACCCTATCGTTTAGCAGCGGGATGGTGCGGCCTCATAGAGGTACACTCCGATGTTCAAAGTAACGCCAAACCCGCCGATCCCCGATCCGGCATCCCCCTACGAATCGCCCGATTCAAAGAAATTCCACGAAGCCGCCGAGCGCGCCCTCGACCACTATCTCGGCCCACCGGCCGCCGCCATCATGGCCGCGCCCTACACCCCCAACACGCTCTACATGGCACACCCCGAGGCTGACACCGAATCCCTGCTGGCCGACGCCAGTGAAACGCTCGGTTCCGCCACCGTCATGCTCCACAACCACGCGGCAATGGTTGAAGGCTCGAACCGCAAAACCCTGCAAGGCATCGCGCAGGTGGTGATGCTGGCCGAGCTGGCGGTTAATCGTGTGCTGGATAAGTTAGTGCCCACGGAGTGATCAACGTGCTGGCGGCGCATGCGCATGTGCCGCCAGCGCATTGGTTGGGAAATACGTTATTGAGGCGTGATTGACCAGCGATTGAAAAAGTGGGGTCTGAAATAAGCCTGACCGTTGCCGAACGCACTGTGCTTATTGAAAACATACAATCGCCCGTTTGGGATGAAGATGGGCGTGGTGCGAATTCGGCGAGATGTCCGTTAAACATCAAAAGATCGCTGCCTGCCAGGCTGCGATCTTTTGCTTTCAGACGCTCAGGAGCGGCACTCGACCAGCCCTTTCACCTGCCCGTCAGGCGTCTGGTTTTCATCGGACAACCACCGCTCAAACCCGGCCGCAATCGCCGGCCACTCACCATCGAGAATCGAATACCACGCAGTGTCGCGGTTCTCGCCCTTGACCACCATGTGCTGGCGAAACACGCCTTCGAAGCTGAAACCCAAGCGCTCGGCGGCGTATTTGGAGCGGGCGTTGCCGTTGTTGCACTTCCATTCGAGGCGACGGTAGCCCAGCTCAAAGGAATATTTGGCCAACAAGTAAACCGCCTCGGTGCTTTTCGGCGAGCGCTGCATCGGTGCGCCGAAGGTGACGTGGCCGATTTCGATGCGGCCCTGGGCCGGGACAATCGACATCAGGCTGAGGATGCCTTGCACCTGACCTGTGGCGCGGTCGATGACGCTGAAGAAATACGGATCGCTGCTGGCGGCGTGTTTGTTCAGCCAGTCATTGAAGACGCTGCGCTCAGGGAATGGGCCGTAAGGCAGATAATTCCACAGTTTCGGGTCGGCGCCGGGGCCTTCAAGGGCTTTGAACAGCTCGTCGGCGTGACGGGCCGGGTCGAGTTTTTCCAGGCGAATGAAGCGGCCTTCGATCAGTGTGGTCGTGGGGGCGGGGGCGCCTTTCCAGTCAGCCAGTGAAGCGGTCATGAGCGTCTCTCCTTAAAGGGCTTTGCGAAACTGGATGAAGCCTGGGCGTTCGGCGATGCGCTCGTAGAGCTGGATCGCGGTAGCGTTGGTTTCGTGGGTCAGCCAATGCACTTTGGCGCAACCGTCAGCCTTGGCCGTGGCGTAGACGTGTTCGATCAGCAGGCGACCGACGCCGGTGCCGCGGGTTTCAGGCGCCACCAGCAAGTCTTGCAGGTAGCAGGCGTTTTCGATGCTCCAGTTCGAGCGATGGTAGATGTAATGCACCATGCCCACGGCTTTGCCATCGGCCCAGGCGAGGGCGGCGTGGGTTGGCTCGCTGGGGTCGAGCAGGCGCTGCCAAGTGCTATGGGTTACGGCCTCGGGCAGCTCGGTGTTGTAGAAACGCAGGTAGGTCTGCCACAGCGGCAGCCAGGCGGCGTGGTCACTGGCGGTGACTGGGCGGATCTCGATCTGACTCATGGTGAATTCCTTAACGCATCAAGTGGGCGAGGGTTTGATCATTGCTGTCGGGGCTGGCGGCCAGACCTTCGCGCACGCCGGCAATGTCGGCGGGGCTGCGGTTCTGGCTGAGCTTGCGCTTGCCTTCCAGTCGGTCGATGGGAATGGCGAAACCGACGATGGCCTTGAGCATGCCGTCGATGTAATCGGCGGGGGCGTCGTCAACCTTCCACGGTTGCGCGCGGCCGGCCTCATGGCGGTCGGTGAGGGTGCTGACGATGTCGAGCAGCCGTCCGCCGTCGCTGAAGGTTTCGGCGTGGCCGTAGGCGTGCACCGCGATGTAGTTCCAGGTCGGCACGACTTTGCCGTGCTCGGCCTTGCTCGGGTAAAAGCCCGGGCTGACGTAGGCGTCCGGGCCGGCAAAGATCAGCATCGCTTCAGCCCCGTCGCGCAAGTCTTTCCACTGTGGATTGGCCTTGGCCAGATGCCCGTAGAGCGTGCCGTTCTCGCCTTGCTCGCAATGCAGCAACACCGGCACATGGCTGGCTTGCAGACCGTTTTCGCCGTGGGTCACCAGAATGGCGAGGCGGGTGGCGAGGATCAGTTCGTGGAGTTGCGACAACTCGTCGATGGCAAAGGCGCGGGGCGTGTACATGGAGAAATTTTCCTTGGCGAATGCCTGCATCCTAGGCAGGCTATTGGTCTGTTGTAAGAGCCATTGATGACCCATTTCATAGGTCCATTGCCATGCCTGAATCGCCCACGTTGTCCATGCCCTTCAATCCGGCGGGTATCGAGCTCGACCGTCGCTTGGGCTTGACCCGCCAGCTCTATCAGGCGCTGCGTTTGCGTGTGCTGGACGGGCGCCTGTGCGGCGGCACACGCCTGCCGGCCAGCCGTGATCTGGCGGCGGCGCTGGGCATTTCCCGTAACAGTGTGGTGCGCGCCTACGATCAGCTATACGCCGAAGGCTTTATCGAGGGGCGAGTCGGTGATGGCACCTACGTCGCGCAATTACCCCAAGCCGCGTTATCGGCGGAAAAACTATCCACAAAAGTATCCACAGGGTTTTCAACAGGCTTACCCACAGACTTATCCACAAATTGGCTGGATTTACCTGTTGATCCGTCCAGTAAAGTTATCCACAGCGATCCGCTGTGCCGGGTCAGAAACAATCATTTACCCAAACCTCCCAGTGGTCCGCCCCGCGCATTTCGAGTGGGCGTTCCAGCCTTCGATCTGTTCCCCTTTGACGTATGGGCCAAGCTCAACGCGGCTTTCTGGCGCAAACCCGATCTTCAGCAACTGTGCTACGGCGACCCGGCTGGCGATGCGCGTTTGCGCGGTCTGATTGCCGCTTATTTGCGCAGTTCGCGTGGCATGCAGTGTTCGGCTGAACAAATTGTGATCACCAGTGGCGCACAGCAAGGCATCAGTCTTTGTGCACAGCTGCTGGTGGCTCCGGGCGATGGCGTCGGTATCGAAAATCCGGGTTACCGAGCGGCCGGCCATGCGTTCGCGGTGGCGGGTGGCCGTTTACACGGTATTGCCGTGGATGAAGAGGGCATGGATTGCTCGGCGCTGTCGGCAGCCAGTGACTGTCGCGTGGCTTATGTGACGCCGTCGCATCAATACCCGACGGGTGTGGTGATGAGCCTGGCGCGACGGCTTGAGCTGCTGGCCTGGGCCGAACGCACCCAAGGCTGGATCATCGAGGATGACTACGACGGTGAGTACCGCTACACCGGCGCGCCATTGGCACCGTTGGCGGCGCTCGATCGACAGGGGCGAGTGCTGTATGTCGGCACCTTCGGCAAAGTCGCGTTCCCGGCGTTGCGACTGGGCTATCTGGTGCTGCCACCGGGGCTGGTGGACGCGTTTTCGCAACGCCGGGCAGTGGACGTCCGGCATTCCGAGGTGAGTACGCAAATGGTGATGGCCGAGTTCATGGCCGCCGGGCATTTCCAGCGCCATATCCGGCGTATGCGTCGGGCAGCACTCAGCCGTCGCAATGCATTGCTGGACGGCTGGCCGACGGCAATTGCCGGTGTGGGCAAGCTGCCTGCGGTGTCTGCCGGGTTGCACCTGACGGTGGCCGTGGACAGCGTCGAGCGCGAGCAGCAATTGGTTGAACAAGCCGCCCGCGTGGATGTGGAAATCAACGGCTTGAGCCATTACTGGCTGCCCGATTCCCTGACTTCAGCCGATCAGCGCGCCGGACTGGTGCTGGGCTTTGCCGCCGTGCCGGAGCCTGGGATCAGAGCAGCACTTATGCGTCTGCGACAGGCGTGGCAGGTTTGAAAAACAGGGTTTGCGCCAGGGTACTGCCGATCTGGCTGCGATAGATTTCGATCAGTTCCTGGTTACTCTTGTCGCGCAGGTCAAACTTGCCGCCCAGGCGCCGTTGCTGAAGGGTTTTCATGTGCCCGACGGTGAACGAGCCAGACGCGTCGCTGACATTTTTATAGTGAAAGTGCGCATACCAGAGCACTTTTCCGGTTTTGGCGTCGCTGACTTCATATTCGTCGAGAAAATCCTTGTCTTGCCCCTTGAGGCTGCGCCGGGTGACCGTTTGCGTTATCTGCACCTCATGCTTGTTTTTGAGCCACTCCACTCGGGCCGCCGTCGGAGGTTGTTGTTTGATGATCCTGATGCGGGCACTGGTGCCTTTTTCGTAGAGTGCGGTCGCCGCATTGTTCAGCGCATGACCGAGAGCGGCCGTCGGATGTTTCGGGTCGACGGTCAGATTGGCGGCCGTCATTGCCTCATCAAGCGCTTCGCCGGCTTTGCGCAAACGCTCGGCTTCCTCGTGGTAGATCTCCTCAATCTCGACCGGGATACGTTGACCCCGTTTGATGCGCGCCTCGGTACGCCGGTGGAACGCTGCCAGGCCATCGACTAATGCCTGAGCGTGCTCGACCGCTTTTTTGAGGTTCGGTCTGGCCTTGGCAGGTTGTGTTTTCGTGATGCCGTGTTCGACCCAGACACCGGGCGATTTTTCGTGAAACGTGGCAATAACGCCGGTCAGTTCTCCGCGCACCTCGACCAGTTCGGTGTCTAGGCCATCCGTGCTTTTTTTCCGTTCCCCAACGAGCGTGCCCTTGAATTTGGTGCTGATGATCTTGCGACTCGACGCCGGTTTCGCTGGGCCTGGCAACGGCTCCAGTAGATGTTTATTGCGCAGCAGGTCAGCCAGGCGCACGTCTGTGTGTGCTTTGAACTCGATTACCCGAGTACGTACATGCCCCAGTCGAGTGGTCAGGAGTTGATCGGGAAACTCAGCGACAAGGTCGGAAAAACGTTGGTCCACCGCGGCAAACTGCTCGGAAACATTGCTCAGGGCTTCGATTCGATCGCGCAAGTTGCTCAGGCTCTCATCGGCGGTCAGATTCATCGAGCTCTGAATATTCAGCGCAGCATCCTCGATGAGCGTTTCCAGTGCCTGTTGCGCGTCTGCCCGAGTCGCGGTCTCGCCGGGCTTGACGCAGATCTCTTGCCCAAGACTGATCTGCAAAAGTTTGAGGTCATTGAGGTCGTAGTTCGGGAGTGCCTTTCGATAAGTTGAAACGGTCTCTACGGCTTCTTTGCCGAGCAGCTCAAGTTCTGCGAACCGGGCATGGGCGGCCTCGATCTTTTCGATGATGCCTTGGGTTTGATCGGTGATGTTTTCACAGGACTGGATAAACTTTTGCGGTTCGACATGGGTGTGGTCAGCAATCATCGAGATGGTCGCGTTCACATTGGCCTGAAAATCGGTGTTGTGCTGGCTGAGCCATTCCTGCCCCAGAAACAACAGCATCTGCAGCCGTTCGATCATGACTGTCCGATAGTTGGGAACTGTCTGTTTGCGGTTCAGTGACTTGATTTTCTCGACGTTTGCCGCGTACGCCTCGCCCAGCGAGTCGAGGGTGTCCAGGTACTTTTTGCCAACGACTTCGTCCACTGTCGACGATGTATCGTGCATTGCGCTATGGGCCGCGTCGAGTTGACTCTGCTTGTCTGCCATCGTGTTGTCGAAAGCTTCGATTTCAGCAATCAGAGCCTGTACTTTTCTGAGGTTTTTGCCTCTTTCTTGTTCGCGCGCACTGCGCAGTCCACCGCCACGCAGGCGCAATCTCAGGTCGATGATCCATTGTCCGCCGGCGGTGCGGGCCAGCAACGGCCCCGCGTGGGGTGGTTGCCGGCGCGAGTCGATGATCTGTACGTCCTGGTTTTCGTTGATCAGCACTTCGAACCAGCGATTGCCGACCGATGCGTACCATTTCTGCTGTTTTGCGTAGAGGTGGTGATGCACGCCTTCGTTGGCTGCGGCGCCGAGTCCTTTGGGTTTGTCGATCTTGAAACTGTCGAGCAGCGCTGCAAGTGCGACAGGTGAGCGCTTCAGTGCGGTCACCGTATTGAGCGACATGTCATGAGCGATAGGCAGTTCGGTGCCGGCCACGTCCGGCAAACGCAGCGGTTTGATGGTTTCGGGGGCGGGCGTTACGGGGCGGGTTTCTTCCGGCGTCGTCGCAATTGATTCATGCACCGGCTTGTTCCCGACCGCTGCACGATGGGCCAGCACCATGCCCAAAGCGAGGAGAATGTCGGCGATTGCTGTCCAGGCAGTCTTGTCGGTCTGCTCATTCTCGACATCGCTGATTTCCTGCAAATCGTCCATGATCTGCCAGATCCACGCTGCCGTGCCGGCACTGCGACCGAGGAATGGCAGCGCCGCGTTGAACACCATCCAACCGCCGCGTTTAAGTGTCGCCCAGCGTGCCTCCGCATCCGATACCGATTGCCGTTCGGCTTGTGTGATGACGGCCTGGACGTTGCTCTCATACAGTGTTCCCCGCACATCGCTCTCAATCGCAGCGGTCCCCAATGCAACAGGCCCTGACATGTCGAGCGCGGTGGTCGGGTTCACCAGCAGTTGCGGGATCGTCCACACCGAGGGCAGCCTGGCGGTGAATACGAACTGGCTGTAATTGAAGCGCACATCGTCCGGCAACCAGGCGAGTACCGACTCGCGAAGCTGTCGCGAATGCTCGATGGCGTAAAGCAGGTTGGCGTGGCCTGGATACTGGATCAGCGCCATTTCGAACAGCGGTCGATAGAGTACGCAGGGGCCTTTTTCCACTTCCCTCGGACCGATGACAAACATGTTGTTGACGACGTCCGCGCGTGAACTGCTGCGGTGGGCGACGAACGACAATGGCCGAATGACAATCTCCTCGCCATCGATGTGACGCTGCTCTGCGGTGTTGCCCAGTGCAGCGGCGACATATCGATACCCTTTTTCATCCATGCCTGCTTTGCCCTGGATCTTGTGTTGCAGCGCCAGGAGCGGCAGTTCTATAGGTAACTGGCTGGTGTAGAGCGCTTGCAGTGCGGACGCTTGTCCGGTGTCGTCAATCAACAATTTTTGCAGGTGCTGCGGGTAGGTCTTGCCGATGTCGACAGTACTCACCAGTTTTTCAAGGTAGGTCACGGTCAGCCAGTCTGGTAACGCGTGGTCGCCTTTGTAGCGCACGGTTTTATTGCCCAGTGGCTGGCCCGCCAGGTTTTGCAGGGCCAGTTCACTGAGCGAAAGCGTCTGAGTCTGAATATTGCCCGGCAATACGAATGTGCCCCATACCACCAGGCTGGTGATGGTGATTTCTAGGTCATCGATCTCGATCTTGCTCGCTGTCGGATGCTCCTTGAGCATCTGCTGCTTGAGGGCTTCGCGGGTGAATTTTTGCAGGCTGGCCACTTCGCTCTGGAACGTTTTTCCTTGGTTGGAATGCTGCACCGTTGTCAGATCCAGCAGATGTCGGCTGTAACAGGTTTGATCGGCGGGAAGGGCATTGTTCAGCCAGGCGGGCAGTCGCGGATGCAGACGATCTATATGCGGTTTGAGACGCGGTGTTGGCCGAGTAGTCGCCGCTGTGCCTTGGCGAGGGAAGAGGTTGTCGAGGGGCGAGCCTTGAAAAAAATTGATCTTGCCCAGGGCCTCGGCCTCCAGGGCGATCAATGTGCAGGCCTGATGATCGAAAAAATGGCCCTGCGGCTCGACCAGTCGCCACTTCAGACCAGCGCTGGGAGCGTTTTGCCAGAACTGCGGCAGGGCTTCACCGAATGCATCCAGCGAGTCGAAGCGCTGAAAACCGTGGATCACCGAGTGGGTAAGGACCACCGTGCGCTGCTCGACAGTTCCGATCAGCACGGCACTATCAAGCAGGGTCAAATGTTCCGGGTGTTTTGCGTCGTCACGGTCGAGATCTATCAGGCAGGCGCGAGTCTTGTAGGGATCGTTGAGACGTTGTTGCTTGTCCGGGTTTTGGCAGACAGCGTGGGCGATGGCGCGCTGGTCGGCATCCCAGCCAAGACTGGCGTCGACGTTCCACAGATTGCGCAGGGCATCGGACATTTTTTGCCAGCGCGGCTGTCCCGGATACGTGAATTCGTCCCAGTAGTCGACGTGTTGTTCCTTGAAGGCGATGAACAGCACAGGCGCCAGTTCGTTGAGCAGCAAACCGATGGCGTCGATCTTCACCGGCAACTGGATAGCCGTCTGGATATCGGGCTGCAAGGTCAGAAAATGTTCACCATCGAGGTAGGTCACCGCCGTGCCGGACAAGCCCAAGCGTACCAACGCATCGGTCAGCGATTCGATCAGAGGGCGGCCGGGAATGACTCTGCCGTCCTGAATGATCCAGGTCGGTTTCACGACCATCGCCAGTTGCGGGTCGATATTGAGGTCCGGGTACAGCGTCTTGAGTGCCGGGCGCAGTGCCTTTGTGGCGACTTCTCGCAGTGAGGGGCCGGTCACCAGTTGCGTGACTACATCAATGGCACTGGATAAGGAATTTTCGGACATGGGCAACACCTGCTCTGATGGGGGGCACGCTAAAGGGCGTCGAATCAGGGCAAGGTAGAGGCCGCGTTTCAGCGGTGTGCGGTACATACATCTTGCAGATGAAAAAAGACCCGCCAAAGCGGGTCCTGCCGTGCCAATCCGTTTTCAGGCGCTATTCATCGTTCAAACCCTTCAAGCACGTTCACCGCGTTGATGCCGATTTCCTCCACCGCGTAACCGCCTTCCATGACAAACAGCGTTGGTTTGCCGAGGGCGGCAATACGCTTGCCCATTGCCAGGTAGTCGGGGCTATCGAGTTTGAATTGCGAGATCGGATCATCCTTGAACGTGTCGACACCGAGCGACACCACGATGATGTCGGCGCCGTAGCGGTCGATCTCATTGCAAGCTTGTTCCAGGGCAGCGCTCCACATGTCCCAGCCTGAACCGGCGGGCAGCGGATAGTTGAAGTTGAAACCCTCACCGGGGCCTTCGCCGCGTTCATCGTCGTAGCCGAGGAAGAACGGAAACTCCGCTTCCGGGTGGCCGTGGATCGAGGTGAACAGTACGTCGCTGCGCTCGTAGAAAATCGACTGGGTGCCGTTGCCGTGGTGATAGTCGACGTCGAGGATCGCGACTTTTTTGTGGCCCTGATCGAGGAACGCCTGCGCGGCGATGGCGGCGTTGTTGAGGTAGCAATAACCGCCCATCAAGTCGCTGGCGGCGTGGTGTCCCGGTGGGCGGCAGAGGGCAAAGGCACTGTGCGCACCACCCTGAATCGCCGCTTGCGCGGTCAGTGCCACTTGCGCTGCGCTGTAGGCGGCCTGCCAGGTGCCAGCGGTGATCGGTGCGCCGCCGTCGAAGCTGTAATAACCGAGTTGGCCGTGCAGGCTGGTCGGTTTGATTGCGCGCAATGTGCGGGCTGGCCAGGTGTAGGGCAGCAGATCACCGTCGGTGTTGAACTCGGTCCAGCGCGCCCACGCACCCTTGAAGAAATCGAGGTAATCGCGGCTGTGGATACGGGCGATGGGTTCGAGGCCGAAATCCTGGGGGGCTTGGACCGGGCCCAGGTGTTGGTTTTGCACGCGTTGCAGCACATGGTCGGCGCGCGAGGGCATCTCGAAGCAAGGCTTGAGCTGGCCATCGATCAGTTCGCAGCGGCCATGGTGCAGGTGGTGATCGTCCGAGTAGATCGTCAGCATTTGTTGTTCTCCGCAGGGCTGATTCGGTGGCCTCAAGTGTTGCGGCGTACAACGATTCGGAGAACGGCAGGAAAGGCCAAAAGGGGATTGATATGGCCAAAAATCATGACCGCAATTGGCCCCTCAAGCCTGCATCAGAAAATACGCTCCCACAGGGATTTGTGTTCAACCGGTAGGGACGAGGTTGTCCAGCACGCGGTTGACCGCCAGTTCACTGGTCATGATGCTCGCCGAGGCGAGGGATTCGCAGGCGTGGGTCAAGGAAGTAACTGGGCGTGTGCTTAAACGGCTACCAGAACTAACGTTTAACGCCGAGCTAAAGGATGGCGAAAAACCTGTGGGAGCGGGCTTGCTCGCGAAGGCGGCGTGTCAGTTTATGCATCAGGTGACTGACACGGCCTCTTCGCGAGCAAGCCTGCACACTGGAATCTCAGTGCGGTCTGAACTGACTCGGCGCCACGCCGCTCCAGCGTACGAACGCATGGCGGAAACTCGCGGTCTCGCTGAAACCCAGGTGTTCAGCGATGCGGTAGATCGGCAGTTGATCTTCACAGAGCATTTGTTTGGCTCGTTCGAAACGCAATTCGTCGAGCAGTTCCTGATAGCTGCTACCCATGTCTTTGAGGTGGCGACGCAAGGTGCGCGGTGAGCACTTCATCTGCTGGGCCAGCCCCTCAAGCCCAGGTGCGGCGTTCAATTGGGCGCTGAGCAATTGGCGAATTCTTCCCAGCCATGCCTGACGCCCAGTGAACTCAAGATTCTGTTTGCGGCAGCGTTCGGCCATGGCCTGATGAGTAATGCTGTCGGCCAGGGGTAACGGTTGATCGAGCCAGTGCTTTTCGAACGCAAAGGCGTTGTCCTTGGCGGCGAAGTGCAACGGGCTGGCGAAATGCTCGGCGTAGCTGTCACGGTAATCCGGCGCCGCGTGTTCAAAGCGAGTGGCGAGTAGCGGTAGCGGATGACCGAGCAAGTCGTCGCAGATGACTTTCAGTGACACCAGACAGAATTCGGCATTGAACGCGGCCATCGCCGGACTCTCGCGATAATCGGCCGCAACGAACCAGACGCGCTCGCCGTCGTCCTCAAGGTTCAGCTCGAAAAGTGTTCCCAACAACGCCGGATAACGGATCGCCAAACGCAAAGCGTCACCGAAGGTGGCACAGGTCAGGAGTGCGTAACCGAGCATGCCGTAGCAGGAAACGTGCATGCGCCGGCCCAGTTCCAGGCCGATGTCGTGCTTGAGCGCGACCGCGTTGGCGCAGACCTGCATCTCCTGATTGGTGGTGATGCGCGTATCGGCTCGGCTCAGATCCGCCGCACTGATGCCGCTGCCGGCCAGCAGCGCCTGGCTCGACAAGCCTTCGGCGTTGAAGGTGTTGAGTATCAGGGAGACGGCGTTGAGGGTGGTGAGGTGGGAGTGGAGCATCAGTGTCTTCCAGCCAGGGGATGCTGGAAAAGGGAGCAAGTTGTGTGCCGCGATGCTTGTGGTGTCAGCCCGATCCAGCCCTCACCCTCTGGGAGAGGGTGAGGGGCGATCCAACGCCATGCTCAGGCCAGCTCACCACACAGGTCGAGTTCGACCAGTCGGCGGACTTCAGCGGTTTCCAGGCCTGCACTGAGCAATCCGTTCAACTTGCCGAACGCGGCCTCACGGGTCATGCCGCCACCGGACAACACACCAACGCCGCGCAAACGACTGCCCGCTTCGTAAACATCCAGTTCGACGCCGCCTTCATGGCACTGCGTGACCGCCACCACGACCACGCCGTTGTCCCGCGCGCGGGCGAGGCTGGCGAGGAACGCCGGATTGTCGCTCGGCCCGGTACCGCTGCCGTAGCACTCCAACACCAAGCCCTGAATGCCGCTGTCGAGCAGGCCGTCGAGGATTGGCGCGCCGATGCCGGGGAACAGTGGCAACACGGCAACGTTCGCCAATTGTTTTGGCTGGTTGTAATTCAACGCCGCTGGAATCGAGGCTGCTTTCACGCCGCCGCCCTGACGCTCCAGACGCTTGAACGGATGGCGACCGAAGCTGCGCACTTTTGCGCAACGGGTCGGTGCCAGCCGTTCGCCGTGGAAGTACAGATGCACGCCCGGTGCCAGCCCTTGGCCGAGGGCAACCAGTGCGCCGCTGAGGTTTTCCCAGGCATCGCTGTCGGTGACGCCGGCCGGCAGCATCGAGCCGGTGAAGCACACGCGAGCGTGCAGGCCGAGCAACTGGAAGCTCATCGCCGCCGCGCTGTAAGCCAGAGTGTCGGTGCCGTGCAGGATCAGCACGCTGTCGCAGCCTTGCACATCAACGGCGTCGACCACGGCTTCGCGCAGTTGCTGCCAGTAGGCCGGGGTCATGTTGGCGCTGTCGATCAGCGGCGACATCTCGCGAAAGCGCCACTGCGGCACCACCAGATCAGGCTGGCTGTGCAGGTAGTCGCGCATCCGCGCTTCGAAACCGGACGCCGGGGCCAGGCCATTGGCGCTGGCCTGCATGCCGATGGTGCCACCGGTGTACAACACCATGACGTGCTGGGCGGCGGGATAAGTCGAAGGGTTCATAGGATTCTCCGAAACGATGAGTTCCTTGTGGGAGCGGGCTTGCTCGCGAATGCGGTGTGTCAGATACAAGAATTTTGACTGACACACCGCATTCGCGAGCAAGCCCGCTCCCACAGGTATTGCATCACAATAACTGACGGGCGCAGGGGATGCGCCCGTCATTCACCTATCAGCGTTGCGCTGCAGGGACGCCTTGCGGCTCGGCTTGTGTCTTGCCAGCAGCGGCAGGCGGGTTGGCCGGCCAGGCTTTGCGGTCCAGGTCCAGATCCGGGAACTTGCTCGAATCGAATACCGGGGTCTTGATGCCGGCCGAACGCTGGTCATCGTAGTCACGCAGGATACGCATGCCGACCTTGAACAGCAGGAACAGCGCGATCAGGTTAACGAACGCCAGCATGGTCATGGTGATGTCGGCGAAGGCGAACACGGTGCCGAGGTTTTCGATGGCACCCCAGAAGATCAACACCAGTACCAGCGCACGGTAGCCGATCAGCGCCTTGCGGTTTTCACCGATCAGGAAGCGCAGATTGCTTTCGCCCAGGTAGTAGTTGTAGAGAATCGAGGTGAACACGAACAGCGCCAGCGCCACCGAGATGAACA
Source organism: Pseudomonas sp. NPDC087615 (assembly GCF_044743445.1). Taxonomy (NCBI): domain Bacteria; kingdom Pseudomonadati; phylum Pseudomonadota; class Gammaproteobacteria; order Pseudomonadales; family Pseudomonadaceae; genus Pseudomonas; species Pseudomonas sp. NPDC087615. The sequence goes on from NZ_JBIUWM010000008.1 coordinate 96,756, forward strand.
TCCGGCCCCAGTCACCAACCACGGCGGCCAGCGAGTTTTGGGTCAGGGCAATGCCGTCGCCTTCGAAGCCCGGGGTGTAGAAACCGGAGAGCAGGATCAGCAGCGCGGTGCAGGTGCAGATCACGAAGGTATCGAGGAACACGCTGAACGCTTGAACCACACCTTGTGCCACCGGGTGCTCGACCGACGCCACAGCCGCCACGTTCGGTGCACTGCCCAGACCGGCTTCGTTGGCGAATACACCACGCTTCACGCCCATCACGATCGCGGTGCCGATCAGGCCGCCGAAGGCCTGGTCGAGACCGAAGGCGCTCTTGACGATGGTCATCAGCATGGCGGGTACTTGGTCGATTTGCAGCACGATCACGTAGATGGTCACGCCGATGTAGATCAGGGTTTTCACCGGCACCAGCAGGTCAGCGACCTTGGCGATGCGTTTGATCCCGCCGATGAACACCAGGCCCAGCAACACCGCCAGGCCGATGCCTGTGTAGGTGGTGTCGAAGCCGAAGGCATTGTTCAGCGAGTGGGTCACGGCGTGGGCTTGCAGGCCGTTGAAGGCGAAACCGAAGGTCACCAGCAACAGGAACGCCATGACCATACCCAGCCAGCGCTTCTGCAGACCGTGCTGGATGTAGTAGGACGGGCCGCCACGGTAGGTGCCGTCGGAGTCGGTACGTTTGTAGAGCTGACCGAGCGAGCATTCAAAGAAGCTGCTGGACATGCCGACCAGAGCGGTGACCCACATCCAGAACACTGCACCTGGCCCACCCAGGGTCACGGCGATGCCGACACCTGCGATGTTGCCTGCACCGACGCGGCCGGCGAGGCTGAGCATCAGGGCCTGGAACGAGCTGAGTTGCCCGGCGCTGCTTTTCAGGCTGTCGCGGAACACCGCGAACATGTGGAAGAAGTGACGAAATTGAACGAAACGCGAGCGAATCGTGAAGTAGCTACCGAGCCCGACAATGAGCACGATCAGTACTTTCCCTGAGAGGAAGTCGTTGATGACTTCGAGCATGGATTTATCCTCGCTGTTTTTTGTGTAAGCAAATACTGGATGGTAGAAACATCGTGTTACACCAGCGTGCACGCGGCACAGCAGGAGAGGCGATGATTTCGTCCCGGATCCATTTCGCGGGTTTGTTATTAGTTCGGGTTTCGCATGGGTTATGGCCTCGTTACCGACGACCGCTCACGCGAAGAGGGGCGGCACTATACCTATCAGTGCGGCGCCCGTCTGCACGGTTGTGGTGCAAGCGACGAAACGAAGCTTTGAAACACCCGACGTTACCGGCGCCGGGCTTGTGCAGGGATTGCTGTCTGTGGGTGCGGGCTTGCTCGTGAATGCGGTGTGTCAGGTTCATTTTGGTCGACTGACACGACGCCTTCGCGAGCAAGCCCGCTCCCACATGAAGCAACCCCCAGACATACGGGTCTCAGGGTCAGAGCGTTAAAAAAAAGGGCCTGGGGACTGATCCCCAGGCCCTCAAAAGGTGAGAGGTGTCTAGTCCCTCGACCTGGTGAGCGGTGCTACACACATCACGTCGGTTCAGCCTTTGAGCGGAACCAGACGCGGAGCAATCATGTTTTCCGGGCGCAGGATGTCGGCGAGCATGGCTTCGTCGAGCAGACCTTCTTCGCGCACCAGTTCCAGCACGCCGCGGCCGCTTTCAAGGGCGATGCGGGCAATGCGGGTGGCGTTTTTGTAGCCGATGTAAGGGTTCAGTGCGGTGACCAGACCGATCGAGTGTTCGACCAGTTCGCGGCAGCGCGCTTCGTTGGCGGTGATGCCGACGATGCAGTGCTCGCGCAGCATGTCCATGGCGCGCTGCAGCAGGCGGATCGAGTCGAGGATCTTGAAGGCGATCAGCGGCTCCATCACGTTCAGTTGCAGTTGGCCGCCTTCGGCTGCCATGGTCAGCGCCAAGTCGTTACCGATGACCTGGAAGGCCACCTGGTTCACGGCTTCCGGAATAACCGGGTTGACCTTGCCTGGCATGATCGAGCTGCCTGGCTGACGTGCCGGCAGGTTGATTTCGTTGATGCCGGTGCGCGGGCCGCTGGACAGCAGGCGCAGGTCGTTGCAGATCTTCGACAGCTTGACCGCGGTGCGCTTGAGCATGCCGGAGAACAGCACGAAGGCGCCCATGTCGGAGGTGGCTTCGATCAGGTCGGCGGCGGGCACCAGCGGTTGACCGCTGATCAGCGCCAGACGCTGGACAGCCAGGGCCTGATAGCGTGGGTCGGCGTTGATGCCGGTACCAATGGCGGTACCGCCCAGGTTCACTTCAGTCAGCAGTTCCGGGGCCAGCGTCTTCAGACGGGCCAGGTCTTCGCCCATGGTGGTGGCGAAGGCACGGAATTCCTGGCCGAGGGTCATCGGCACGGCGTCTTGCAGTTGGGTGCGGCCCATTTTCAGGACGTGGTTGAATTCTTCACCCTTGGCTGCGAATGCCTTGATCAGGCTGTCGAGGCTGGCCAGCAGCGAGTCGTGGCCCAGCAGCAGACCCAGACGGATCGCGGTCGGGTAGGCGTCGTTGGTCGACTGCGCCATGTTCACGTCGTCGTTCGGGTGCAGGTACTGGTACTCGCCTTTCTGGTGACCCATTGCTTCGAGCGCAATGTTGGCGATCACTTCGTTGGCGTTCATGTTGGTGGAAGTACCGGCGCCACCTTGAATCATGTCGACCACGAACTCTTCGTGGAAATCACCGCGGATCAATCGGGCACAGGCTTCGCTGATGGCAGCGTGCTTGGCTTCGCTCAGATGACCCAACTCTCGGTTGGCGTCAGCGGCGGCCTGTTTGACCATCGCCAGACCGACAACCAGTTTCGGGTAATGCGAAATCGGAACGCCCGAGAGGCGGAAGTTGTTCACCGCTCGCAGGGTCTGGATGCCGTAATACGCTTGAGCCGGTACTTCGAGGGCGCCAAGCAGGTCGTTTTCTGTGCGGAAAGATGCAGCGGAGGACATGATAGAAATCATCTCAATATGGACCCGGTCTGTGCCGGAACGCTGCGAATGCTAGGCTTGTGGGGCATTTTGGGCCAATGCTGTTCAGCACTGGCCTATGCACATTCGGCATAATGCCCGTGTGACGCCGCGTGCGCGGCAGACGTGTGACCTGTTTTGGTGCGTGTCCGGGAGGACGTGATGAATCTGGAAAGCAAATGGCTTGAGGACTTCAGTGCTCTGGCCGCCACCCGCAGCTTCTCGCAGGCCGCCGAGCGGCGCTTCGTGACCCAGCCGGCCTTCAGTCGACGGATCCGCAGCCTTGAGGCGGCGCTGGGGCTGACGTTGGTCAACCGCTCGCGCACGCCGGTCGAGCTGACGGCGGCAGGGCAGTTGTTTCTGGTGACCGCGCGTACTGTGGTCGAACAACTCGGCGAAGTGCTGCGCCATCTGCATCATCTGGAAGGCGGGCAGGGCGAGGTGATGCAGGTTGCTGCCGCTCACTCGCTGGCGTTGGGCTTCTTTCCGCGCTGGATCGCGCAGTTGCGCAACGAAGGGCTGAACATTGCCACGCGGTTGGTGGCGACCAACGTCGGCGACGCCGTGCATGCGTTGCGCGAGGGTGGTTGCGATCTGATGCTGGCGTTCTATGACCCGGACGCGGCGATGCAGATGGACCCGGAGATTTTCCCGTCGCTGCATTTGGGCCAGACCGAAATGTTGCCGGTGTGCGCGGCGGATGCCGATGGCAAACCGCTGTTCGATCTGGAAGGTGAAGCCAGCGTGCCGCTGCTCGCCTACAGCGCCGGGGCTTTTCTCGGACGCTCTGTGAACGGTTTGCTGCGCCAGCGTCAGCTGCGGTTTACCACCATTTATGAAACCGCCATGGCCGACAGCCTGAAAAGCATGGCGCTGGAAGGCCTCGGCATTGCCTGGGTGCCACAACTGAGCGTGCGTGCCGAACTGGCACGCGGTGAACTCGTTGTGTGCGGCGGCCCGCAATGGCATGTGCCACTGGAGATTCGTCTGTACCGCTGCGCACTGGTGCGCAAGGCCAACGTCCGTCTGCTGTGGCGCAAGCTAGAAGGTGGCGCCGCACAAAACACCTGAACCCATCGAATAACCCTGTGGGAGCTGGCTTGCCAGCGATTGCGGTTGGCCAGTCACCCTCAATGTTTGCTGACACGACGTCATCGCTGGCAAGCCAGCTCCCACAAGGGATTTGCGGTGTTTCTGGACTGACCTTCAAGTCAATAAAACCGGGCCTTTGCGTCATTTGACAGATGGTCGCCCAGGGGGCTGTTTATTGCTTTCTTTGCGGTATACTGCGCGGCCTTCGGCCGGTACGTCCGGCCATTTTTCCTACAACAAGCCACGCATTCTGCGTGGCTTGTTGTTTTTGACGCGCCTGCGGGCGCCCAGAGAGAAGAGGCGCGACGATGAGTGCACTGGTTGGCGTGATCATGGGCTCCAAGTCCGATTGGTCCACCCTTAGCCACACCGCCGATATGCTGGAAAAGCTCGGCATCCCGTACGAGGTCAAAGTGGTCTCTGCCCACCGCACCCCGGATTTGCTGTTCCAGTACGCCGAAGAGGCTGAAAGCCGCGGTATCGAGGTGATTATCGCCGGTGCCGGTGGCGCAGCTCACCTGCCAGGCATGTGTGCGGCCAAGACCCACCTGCCGGTACTGGGCGTTCCGGTGCAGTCGGCCATGCTCTCGGGCGTCGACTCGCTGCTGTCGATCGTGCAGATGCCGGCCGGCATTCCGGTCGCCACTCTGGCCATCGGCAAAGCAGGTGCGATCAACGCGGCCCTGCTCTCGGCGAGCATCCTCGGCGCCAAGCATCCACAGTTCCACGCGGTACTGAAAACCTTCCGTGCCGAGCAGACAGACAGCGTCCTGGACAATCCAGACCCACGTATTGCCTGAGGTTGTTGAGATGAAGATCGGTGTAATCGGTGGCGGCCAGTTGGGCCGTATGTTGGCCCTGGCGGGGACTCCGCTGGGCATGAACTTCGCTTTCCTCGACCCAGCGCCGGACGCTTGCGCCGCGGCGTTGGGTGAACACCTGCGGGCCGATTACGGCGATCAGGATCATCTGCGCCAGTTGGCCGATGAAGTCGATTTGGTGACCTTCGAGTTCGAAAGCGTCCCGGCTGAAACCGTAGCGTTTCTCTCGCAATTCGTGCCGGTCTACCCGAGCGCTGAAGCCCTGCGCATTGCTCGCGACCGCTGGTTCGAGAAGAGCATGTTCAAGGATCTGGGGATTCCAACCCCAGCCTTCGCCGACATCCAATCGCAAGCTGATCTGGACGCCGCCGTCGCTTCCATCGGTCTGCCGGCCGTGCTGAAAACCCGCACGCTGGGTTACGACGGCAAGGGCCAGAAAGTCCTGCGCAAGCCTGAAGATGTGGTCGGCACTTTCGCCGAACTCGGTAGCGTCGCCTGTTTGCTGGAAGGCTTCGTGCCGTTCACCGGTGAAGTCTCGCTGATCGCCGTGCGCGCTCGCGATGGCGAAACCAAGTTCTACCCGTTGGTGCACAACACCCACGACAGCGGCATCCTCAAGCTGTCCGTTGCCAGCACCGATCACCCGTTGCAAGCGCTGGCCGAAGACTATTCCAGCCGCGTGCTCAAGCAACTGGATTACGTCGGCGTGATGGCGTTCGAGTTCTTTGAAGTCGACGGTGGCCTGAAGGCCAACGAAATCGCCCCGCGCGTGCACAACTCCGGGCACTGGACCACCGAAGGCGCCGAGTGCAGCCAGTTCGAAAACCACCTGCGCGCCGTTGCCGGCCTGCCGCTGGGTTCGACCGCCAAAGTCGGCGAGAGCGCGATGCTCAACTTCATCGGTATCGTACCGCCGGTAGAGAAAGTCATCGCCATCGAAGATTGCCATCTGCATCACTACGGCAAGGCGTTCAAGGCCGGACGCAAGGTCGGTCACGCCAACCTGCGTTGCGCCGACATGGCCACGCTCCAGGCGCAGATCGTCAAGGTCCAAACGCTGATCGCCGAGTAAAACACTTTCATGTGGCAGCGGCGGAACCATTCAGGGGCCGCCGTTCTCTCATGGCAGGATGCGAAAGTCTGACTAGGCTTCGCATATCGACCATCAAGAGGGAAGTGCCATGGGAATTATCGGAACCATCTTTATCGGCTTGATCGTCGGCCTGCTGGCGCGGTTCCTGAAACCGGGCGATGACAGCATGGGCTGGATCATGACCATCCTGCTCGGTATCGGCGGTTCGCTGGCGGCCACTTACGGCGGCCAGGCTTTGGGCATCTATCAGGCAGGTCAGGGCGCAGGGTTCTTCGGCGCGCTGGTCGGCGCGATCGTGTTGCTGGTGATCTACGGCCTGATCAAAAAGAACTGATCCAAGCGACAAAGCCCTCTCTGCCAATCGGGCGGGGAGGGCTAGAATGCTCGGCGATTCATTCCTTTCTTTTTCCGAGCACCTTCATGCGCCGTCTTCTGTTGACTCTCCTTTTCCTGGGCAGTGGTTTGGCCCACGCCGGCGAACTGCCGGAAACCGACTGGCTGGAACTGATGCCCAAGTCGGACCAAAAGGCCCTTGAGGCCATGCCTGAAATCGACCACAACTCCCCTGAAGCCACTGGCACCTTCACCGAGAAGGGCGGCATGAAACAGGCCAAGGGTCTGCCGGCGGTGATGTATTCGACCAAGACTGTGGCGGCGATGAATGGCAAGCACATCCGCATTGGCGGATACCCGGTGCCGCTTGAGTCCGACGCCAAGGGTCGCGGTACGCTGTTCTTCCTCGTGCCATATCCGGGCGCGTGCATCCATGTGCCGCCACCGCCGCCGAATCAACTGTTGCTGGTGCGCTACCCGAAAGGTCTGAAGCTCGATGACATCTATACGCCGCTGTGGGTGACCGGCACGCTGAAGATCGAGAAGGTCAGCAATGATCTGGCTGATGCGGCGTATGCGCTGGAAGCGGACAAGGTGCGGGTGGTGCAGGAATCTGATCTCTAAGATTTGGCGTAGAACCCAATGTGTGAGCGGGCTGGCTCGCGAATGCGGTCTGTCAGTCACATTGATGTTGCCTGATACGACGCTTTCGCGAGCAAGCCCGCTCCCACAGTGTTATCCGGTGTTGGTTAGAGCGGTGCGCTGCGGATGCTGACACCCATGGTGTGAAGGGCACCGGGCGCCAGATTCACCACGTCATCCATTACATTCGCGGTCTCGATGCACAGCATGCGCTGCCAGCCATCGTTATCCATATCGCTGAGCGCTGCCGCGCGGTCGGTCCACGGGTTCCAGATCACAGCGGTGCGCGAACCCTTAGCCGTCAGCACGATACGCCGTTCCCACGTCGGGTCGATGATGCTTAGCTGTGGCGGGGCGTCGAGGTAGATGCGGTCGGTTTCGCCGGCAAAGTGCAGATCACCTTGCTGGGTGACGGTCTTCCAGTCATCCAGCGTCTCGATGTAATTCAGGCCATCGACACCGTCGACGTGCACATTGCGCACATCGCTGACGGCGAAGTACGTGTGCAGCGCCTGGCTGAGGCTGACGGTCTCGGCGCCCCGGTTGTGGCTGGTCAGGCTGAAGTGCAATTGATCATCCAGACGCAGGGTCAGGGTCAGATCCACTTCATGGGGCCAGCCCGGCAATCCGCCTTCGGGGCAGGGCAGCTTGAACTCGACATTGATGCCGTTGGCCTCGGCTTCGATACCGCCCAGCGCCCAATCCATCGCCCTTACCAAACCATGCGCCGGCGCCGGTTCGTCACTGACGCGCATGGCTTTGACGCTCTGCGGATTGCGTTCGAACTTGCCGAACCACGGCCAGCACACCGGCACACCGGCGCGGATGCTCTTGCCGGTCTTGAAATCGGCCTTGTCGTTGAGCCAGATGATCGGCGGCTGGCCGTCGATCTGATAACTGAGGATGTGCGCGCCTTGCTGGGCCACCAGCACTTCGGCCTGACCGTGGCGAATGCGCCAGCAGTTCAGTTCATCCAGTTTCACGGCTTCAACGTTGGGCGGGTTCATGGGACAGCTCTCGATCAGAAACAAGGACAACTATCGACCGTAAAACGGCCGTGAGGTTTAGCGTGCGCGTGGAGGTACCGAACGGGTGCGACCGCTGCCGTCGATAGCGACGAAGACGAACACCGCTTCGGTGACTTTACGCCATTCGCTGGACAGCGGATCGTCGCTCCACACTTCGACCATCATCTGGATCGAGCTGCGGCCGATTTCCAGGGTCTGTGTATAAAAGGACAATTGCGCGCCAACGGCCACTGGCACCAGGAACGCCATGCGATCAATGGCGACGGTCGCGACGCGGCCACCGGCCACACGGCTGGCCATTGCGGTGCCGGCCAGGTCCATTTGCGCGACCAGCCAGCCGCCGAAAATATCGCCAAAGCCATTGGTTTCACGCGGTAGCGCGGTGATTTGCAGGGCCAGATCGCCCTGCGGGATCGGATCTTCTTGTTCGAGCTCTATCATGCCGAGGGGCCTCTGACCCGTGACTCTTTGTGGGTATTGCGGGTGGTAGCCGTCTTCAGGAAAAACGATTCAGCACCGAACATATTACGTTCGTCACGTTTTCCATAAGGCAACTAAAAGGGAAACTCTGCGAAATCGGCTGCTCCCAGGCAAAGGGCGGACCAACGACGTTTTCGCACAGCAACCCCCTACAAACCGGAGCAAGGTTGCGAGTATATCGGTCGGTAGACTCCGCGACGACCATCCGGTTCTGATTTTGACTGCCAAATACGCACCTCTATGTGCTTTTTCGAACAATTTGCTATGGTGCCGAACCTGCTCAAGCCACAGCCAGCGTTGTTGTGGCGGTAGATCCGCCTAATAAGAGAAGCCCTTGCCATGACCACAGCGCCCTCGAGCCTCGCGCAGTCCGAGCAACCCGCACGACCGTTGACCCGCAATGATTACAAGACTCTGTCGCTGTCTGCCCTGGGGGGCGCGCTGGAGTTCTACGATTTCATCATCTTCGTTTTCTTTGCCACCGTGGTCGGCAAACTGTTCTTCCCCGCCGACATGCCAGAGTGGCTGCGCCTGATGCAGACCTTCGGCATCTTCGCCGCCGGTTACCTGGCGCGGCCGTTGGGCGGCATCGTCATGGCGCATTTCGGCGATCTGTTGGGTCGCAAGAAGATGTTCACCCTGAGCATTTTCATGATGGCTGTGCCGACCCTGATCATGGGGCTGCTGCCCACTTATGCGCAAATCGGCCTGTGGGCGCCGATCCTGTTGCTGCTGATGCGCGTGATTCAAGGGGCGGCGATTGGCGGTGAGGTGCCTGGGGCGTGGGTCTTCGTTTCCGAACATGTGCCGCAAAAGCACATCGGCTATGCCTGCGGCACCCTGACCAGCGGCTTGACCGCCGGCATCCTGCTCGGCTCGCTGGTCGCCACCGCGATCAACAGCATTTATACGCCCGTGGAAGTCGCGGATTACGCCTGGCGGATTCCGTTCCTGCTCGGTGGCGTGTTCGGCCTGTTCTCGGTTTACCTGCGTCGCTGGCTGCACGAAACCCCGGTGTTCGCCGAGTTGCAATTGCGCAAGGCGCTGGCCGAAGAAGTGCCGTTGCGTGCGGTGCTGCGTGATCATCGCGGGGCGATTGCAATCTCGATGCTGCTGACCTGGTTGCTGTCCGCCGGGGTCGTCGTGGTGATCCTGATGACCCCGACCGTACTGCAAACGGTCTATCACTTCTCGCCAACCACAGCGCTGCAATCGAACAGCCTGGCCATCGTATTCCTGAGCATCGGTTGCATCATTTCCGGCGCCCTGGCGGATCGTTTTGGCGCCGGCCGTGTGTTTGTCTTCGGTTGCCTGGGCTTGTTGATCAGTTCCTGGACCTTCTATCACAGCCTCGCCGATCACCCTGACTGGTTGTTCCCGCTGTACGCGTTGACCGGATTTCTGGTCGGCACCATCGGTGCGGTGCCCTATGTGATGGTCAAAGCGTTCCCGCCGGCGGTGCGCTTCAGTGGCCTGTCGTTCTCGTACAACGTGGCGTACGCGATCTTCGGTGGTCTGACGCCGATGGTGGTCAGCCTGCTGCTGAAAAAAAGCGCGATGGGCCCGGCTTATTATGTGGTGGTGCTCTGCGCGGTGGGGATTGTGGTGGGCGCGTGGCTCTGGAAGAAGGGCCGCTGATCCCGACACTTCATCGATTGTTCTGACGCCTTCGCGAGCAAGTCGCACCGCCGCTCCCACATTTGGAATGCATTTCAAAGTGTGGGAGCGGGCTTGCTCGCGAATGGGGCGCCGCGAATCAATCACTAAAAAACCAATGCTGGCCTTTCATCCAATTGTCATATTTCAGCCATAGAGTGTTCACACGGCCTGCTGATACTTGGCCCCGACTTAACACCCCCTATCTGCTAGGAGTAAGGCATGAAACTGAAGCGTTTGATGGCGGCAATGACTTTTGTCGCTGCTGGCGTAGCGACTGCCCACGCGGTAGCCGCTGGCGTTGACCCGGCAATTCCGGCGTACAGCAAAGTCACCGGTGTATCGGGCAACCTGTCCAGCGTTGGCTCCGATACCCTGGCTAACCTCATGACCCTCTGGGCTGAGAACTACAAAAAAGAATACCCGAACGTCAACATCCAGATTCAGGCTGCCGGTTCCGCTACAGCGCCACCTGCGCTGACTGAAGGTACTTCGAACCTGGGCCCTATGAGCCGCAAGATGAAGGACACCGAACTGGCTGCCTTCGAGCAGAAGTACGGCTACAAGCCAACCGCTATCCCGGTTGCTGTGGACGCCCTGGCGGTCTTCGTTCACAAGGACAACCCGATCCAGCACCTGACCATGGAACAGGTTGACGCGATCTTCTCGTCCACCCGTCTGTGCGGCGCCAAAGCCGACGTCAAAACCTGGGGCGACCTGGGTGTGACCGGCGACCTGGCCAACAAGCCAGTGCAACTGTTCGGTCGTAACTCGGTATCCGGCACCTACGGCTACTTCAAAGAAGAAGCCCTGTGCAAAGGCGACTACAAGCCAAACGTCAACGAACAACCAGGCTCGGCTTCGGTCGTGCAGTCGATCAGCTCCTCGCTGAACGGCATCGGTTACTCGGGCATCGGCTACAAAACCGCTAGCGTGAAAACCGTGGCCCTGGCCAAGAAAGGCAGCACTGACTTCATCGAAGACAGTGAAGAAAACGCCCTGAACGGCAAGTATCCGCTGTCGCGTTTCCTCTACGTTTACGTCAACAAAGCCCCGAACAAGCCTTTGGCCCCGCTGGAAGCTGAGTTCGTGAAACTGGTGCTGTCCAAACAAGGCCAGGAAGTGGTTGTGAAAGACGGTTACATCCCACTGCCGGCCAAGGTTGCTGCAAAAGCACTGGCTGACCTGGGTCTGCAAGAAGGCGGCGCTGTCGCTAAGAAGTAACAAATTGAGCCCGGGGTGAACCCCACCGGGCTCAAGTGAAAGGCCGGATCTGCCCGCAGACCGGCCTTTTACACACCTCAAATTTTCGATCCGCCTCCAGTACCCGCTGGGGGTGGATTTGGTGCGTCACTGCATTGTCATCTTTCTGTCATACAGGATCGCTAGGGTGAGCGCATGAATGATCTGGCCAACTCCACAATGACTACGACTTCCCCTCCCAAGCGCATTGATTTCAATACGCCTGAGCTGCAACGCAAGCGCCGTATTCGCGCGCTCAAGGATCGCCTCACTCGCTGGTACGTCCTGATTGGCGGCCTGGCAGTGCTGGCGGCCATCACGCTGATTTTCTTCTTCCTCGCCTATGTGGTTGCCCCGCTGTTCAAAGGTGCCGACCTGACCGCGAAAGATGCAATCACCCCAGCCTGGATGCAGGACGCTGGCAAGCCACTGATGATTTCGCTCGAAGAGCAGAATAAGGTGGCCATGCGCGTTTCCGACAAAGGTCAGGCGCTGTTCTTCGATATCGACAGTGGCGCTGAGTTGAAGCGTGTCGATCTGCCGGTGCCGGCAGGTGCAACGGTGACGTCCATCGCCAAAGACCAGCCAGGTCATCCGCTGGTCGCCGTGGGCCTGTCCAACGGCCAGGTGCTGGTGTTCCGCCACACCTATAAAGTCAGCTACCCCGATGGCAAGAAAACCATCACCCCAGCCATCGAATATCCCTATGGCGACACGCCGATCGCGCTGAACGAAAGCGGCGGTGCGCTGGAGCACGTCAGCCTCAATGCCTCCGATTCGACCTTGATGCTGGTCGGCTCCACCGGTTCGCAACTCAATGTGCTGTCGCTGACCAGCGAAGAAAACATGATGACCGGCGAAGTCACCAACGAGCAGAAGCGTATCGATCTGCCGCAGATGACTGAGCCGGTGAAAAACATTTTCGTCGACCCGCGCCAGCAGTGGCTGTACGTGGTCAACGGGCGTGCCCAGGCCGACGTGTTCAGCCTGCGCGACAAGAGTCTCAATGGTCGTTACAAACTGCTGGAAAACGGCGATGCGCAAGTGACTGCGACGGCCCAGTTGGTGGGCGGTATTTCGCTGATCGTCGGTGATTCCAATGGTGGTCTGGCCCAGTGGTTCATGGCTCGCGACACCGACGGTGAACTGCGCCTTAAGCAGATTCGCACCTTCCAGATGGGCACTGCACCGATCGTTGAAATCACCGCTGAAGAGCGTCGCAAGGGCTTTCTCGCCCTGGATGCCAGCGGCAAGCTCGGCGTGTTCCACAGCACCGCACACCGCACTTTGCTGGTCGATCAAGTGGTCGACGGCCAAGGCTTGTTTGGTCTGTCGCCTCGCGCCAACCGTGTGATTGTCGAAGCGGGCGGCAAGCTGCAACCGCTGCTGCTCGACAACCCGCACCCGGAGGTGTCCTGGAGCGCGTTGTGGAGCAAGGTCTGGTACGAAAACTACGACGAGCCTAAATACGTCTGGCAATCGACCGCCGCCAACACTGATTTCGAACCCAAGATGAGCCTGGCGCCACTGACCTTCGGTACGCTCAAGGCAGCGTTCTACGCCATGCTATTGGCGGCACCGCTGGCCGTTGCCGCTGCGATCTACACCGCGTACTTCATGGCCCCGAGCTTGCGCCGCAAGGTCAAACCGGTGATCGAGTTGATGGAAGCGATGCCGACGGTGATCCTCGGTTTCTTCGCCGGTCTGTTTCTCGCACCTTATGTGGAAGGGCATTTACCGGGCATCTTCAGCCTGCTGATGCTGCTACCGATCGGCATTCTGGTAGCCGGGTTCACCTTCAGCCGTCTGCCTGAAGCCATCCGCCTGAAAGTGCCGGACGGCTGGGAAAGTGCGCTGCTGATTCCGGTGATCCTGTTTGTGGGCTGGCTGTCGCTGTACATGAGCCCGTTCATGGAGAACTGGTTCTTCGGCGGTGACATGCGCATGTGGATCTCCCACGACCTGGGCATCACCTACGACCAGCGCAACGCACTGGTGGTTGGTCTGGCCATGGGTTTCGCGGTGATCCCGAACATCTACTCGATTGCTGAAGATGCCGTGTTCAGCGTGCCGCGCGGCTTGACCCTTGGCTCGCTGGCGCTGGGTGCCACACCGTGGCAGACCATGACCCGCGTGGTCATCCTCACCGCAAGCCCGGGCATCTTCTCGGCATTGATGATCGGCATGGGCCGTGCGGTCGGGGAAACCATGATCGTGCTGATGGCCACCGGTAACACCCCGGTCATGGAGCTGAACCTGTTCGAAGGTCTGCGTACGCTGGCGGCCAACGTGGCAGTGGAAATGCCGGAGTCGGAAGTCGGCGGCAGCCACTACCGCGTGCTGTTCCTCTCGGCGCTGGTGCTGCTGTTGTTCACCTTCATCATGAACACCCTGGCAGAACTGATTCGTCAGCGTCTGCGCAAGAAATACTCGTCGCTTTAAGCAAAGGTAGAAGTCTGTGAAACAGAACTCCCTGAATGGATGGTTCAAGAGCGGCGCCCCTGGCGTCTGGATCAGCGGTGGCGCGGTGTCCATCGCGGTCATCATGACCATTGGCCTGCTGGCGGTGATTGCCGTGCGCGGTCTGGGTCACTTCTGGCCGGCGGATCTGATCCGTGCCAACTACGACGTGCCGGGCCAGGCCAATCACCTGGTCATCGGCGAAGTGGTGCAGAAAGAAGAAGTGCCGCGTGCCCGCCTCAAGAGCGCTGGTTTGCCAGTGCCTGATCAGGGCCCGGAGTTCATGACCCGTGAGCTGATCAAGGTCGGTAACCGTGATCTGAACGGCAACGACTTCACCTGGATCGTCGGCGAGTGGCTGACTAACCAGACGTCGCCGCCGGAGCTGATGGCGATCGAGCGTCGTGAGTGGGGCAATTTCTACGGCTACCTGGTCAACGTCAAACAGGACGGTAAGGTGATCGCCGAGGGCGAGGCTGCATGGCCTGAGCTGCAGGCGCGGATCGACCGCGTGAGCGGGCTTGCCAAGCAACTGAAGTCGCTGGAAAAGACTGACATCGGCGCGATCAACGCAGGGTTGGAGCGCATCCGTCTGCACGGCCGTAAACTGGAACTGGAAGGCAAACTTGACGCCACCGCACAAGCGGACATGGAATCCGAGCGCGCCGAACTTAACGCTCGTTATCAGGACGTTGAAGCACGCCTGTCCGATCTGCATGCCCAGTTCAACCGTGATGCCTTGACCGCTCGTGATGCCAACGGCAAAGAGATTGAAATCGGCCTGGGCAAAGTGGTTCACGCCTACCAGCCGAATGCGATGGGTACGTTCACCAAGATTCGCTTCTACTTCGCCAAGGTTTGGGAATTCCTGTCGGAAGATCCGCGTGAAGCGAACACCGAAGGCGGGATTTTCCCGGCGATTTTCGGCACCGTGATGATGACCCTGATCATGGCGATGATCGTGACCCCGTTCGGCGTGTTGGCGGCGGTGTACCTGCGTGAATACGCCAAGCAGAACGCCCTGACGCGGATCATCCGTATCGCGGTGAACAACCTCGCCGGCGTACCGGCGATCGTTTACGGCGTGTTTGGTCTGGGCTTCTTTGTTTATGTACTGGGTGGCTCGGTTGACCGCTTGTTCTTCCCCGAAGCGCTGCCGGCACCGACCTTCGGTACGCCGGGCCTGCTCTGGGCTTCGTTGACCCTGGCGCTGCTGGCAGTGCCGGTGGTGATCGTGGCGACTGAAGAAGGGCTGGCGCGGATTCCACGCACGGTGCGCGAAGGCTCGCTAGCGCTTGGCGCGACCAAGGCTGAAACCTTGTGGAAGATCGTCCTGCCAATGGCCAGCCCGGCCATGATGACCGGCATGATCCTCGCCGTGGCTCGCGCCGCCGGTGAAGTGGCGCCGCTGATGCTGGTGGGTGTGGTGAAACTGGCGCCGTCGCTGCCGATGGACGGCAACTACCCGTACCTGCACCTGGATCAGAAGATCATGCACTTGGGCTTCCACATTTATGACGTCGGCTTCCAGAGCCCGAACGTCGAAGCAGCCCGCCCGCTGGTGTACGCCACGGCGCTGTTGCTGGTGTTGGTGATCGCCACGTTGAACCTGTCGGCGGTGTGGATTCGTAACCACCTGCGCGAAAAGTACAAAGCGTTGGACAGTTAACACAAACCTTGTGGGAGCTGGCTTGCCAGCGATGCAGGCGATGCGGTGTTTCATTGACACCTCGGTGATGCAATCGCTGGCAAGCCAGCTCCCACAGGAGTCGCGACAGATACAGAATTTGAGTAACCCGCTGGCGTTTTCCAGCGGTTCAACGAACCGAATTTGTTAGCACAGGGAGCCTCCCATGCAGCACGAAACACATACCCACGGCATCAACATGTCTGCCCTGGGCCGCGACAAGCAGAGCCTGAGCCTCGAGCAGGAAACCGTTGCCATCGAAGTGCCGGGCCTGAGCCTGTACTACGGCGACAAACAAGCACTGTTCGACGTCAGCATGAACATCCCGAAACAGCGCGTGACGGCCTTCATCGGCCCGTCCGGCTGCGGCAAGTCGACGTTGCTGCGTACCTTCAATCGCATGAACGACCTGGTTGACGGTTGCCGCGTAGAAGGCGCGATCAACCTGTACGGCAACAACATCTATCGCAAGGGCGAAGACGTTGCCGAACTGCGTCGTCGCGTCGGCATGGTGTTCCAGAAGCCGAACCCGTTCCCGAAAACCATCTATGAAAACGTGGTTTACGGCCTGCGCATTCAAGGGATCAACAAGAAGCGCATCCTCGACGAAGCCGTTGAGTGGGCGTTGAAAGGCGCGGCGCTGTGGGACGAAGTCAAAGACCGTCTGCACGAATCGGCACTGGGCCTGTCCGGTGGTCAGCAGCAGCGTCTGGTGATTGCCCGCACCATCGCGGTTGAGCCCGAAGTACTGCTGCTCGACGAACCGTGCTCGGCTCTCGATCCGATATCGACCCTCAAAGTCGAAGAGCTGATCTACGAATTGAAATCCAAATTCACCATCGTCATCGTGACCCACAACATGCAGCAGGCGGCGCGGGTGTCCGACTACACGGCCTTCATGTACATGGGCAAACTGGTGGAATTCGGCGACACCGATACGCTGTTCACCAACCCGGCGAAGAAGCAGACCGAAGACTACATTACCGGTCGTTATGGTTGATTGAGGCAGCTGCGAGCCGCGAGCTTCAAGCGGCAAGCGAGAGCGGTTCGAGTACGACACAAATCAGCTTGCAGCTTGTAGCTTGCAGCTCTTGGTAAAAGCTTTTGCGGAGCGAACACAATGATTTCTAAGGAAGGCCTCACTCATCACATTTCCGCGCAGTTCAACGCTGAACTGGAGGAAGTGCGCAGCCACCTCCTGGCCATGGGCGGACTGGTCGAGAAACAGGTCAACGACGCCGTCACAGCGCTGATCGAAGCCGACTCCGGCCTGGCCCAGCAGGTACGCGAAATCGACGATCAGATCAACCAGATGGAGCGCAACATCGACGAAGAATGCCTGCGCATTCTGGCCCGTCGTCAGCCAGCGGCCTCCGACCTGCGTCTGATCATCAGCATCTCCAAGTCGGTGATCGACCTGGAGCGCATCGGCGACGAGGCCACCAAGATTGCCCGCCGCGCCATCCAGCTGTGCGAAGAGGGCGAGGCGCCGCGCGGTTACGTTGAGGTGCGCCACATCGGTGACCAGGTGCGCAACATGGTGCGTGATGCCTTGGATGCGTTTGCCCGTTTCGACGCCGATCTGGCGTTGTCGGTGGCGCAGTACGACAAAGTCATCGACCGCGAATACAAAACGGCACTGCGCGAGCTGGCAACCTACATGATGGAAGACCCACGCTCTATCTCGCGGGTCTTGAGCATCATCTGGGTGCTGCGTTCGCTGGAGCGTATCGGTGACCACGCGCGCAACATCTCGGAACTGGTGATCTATCTGGTGCGCGGCACCGACGTTCGCCACATGGGCCTCAAGCGCATGAAGGAAGAAGTTCAGGGCACAAGCGGCGAAACCGCTAATGTTCCGGGCGTTGCTGACGATAAGTAAGATTGCCTGAGAAAAGCGCCCGGCCCTTTGGCCGGGCGTTTTTATTTAGGTGTTCGGATAAAAAAGCAGCACCCGCGAACGAAAAGTCCCGGCGTGACTGAAGAGTTTTGGCAATGTGCCATCAGCCAGCGTTATGCTTGCCGGGATTTTTATAGGGGTGTTGGATGAGCAAAATCAGTGTGTTGGTCGTGGACGATGCGTCGTTCATTCGTGACCTGGTGAAAAAGTGCCTGCGTAATTACTTCCCGGGGATCCGCACCGAGGATGCCGTCAACGGTAAAAAGGCTCAGGCCATGCTGGCCAAGGAAGCCTTCGACCTGGTTCTGTGCGACTGGGAAATGCCGGAAATGTCCGGTCTCGAACTGCTGACCTGGTGCCGTCAACAGGACAATCTCAAGACCATGCCGTTTGTCATGGTGACCAGCCGTGGCGACAAAGAGAACGTGGTGCAGGCGATTCAGGCTGGCGTTTCGGGCTATGTCAGCAAGCCGTTCACCAACGAGCAACTGCTGACCAAGGTCAAGCAGGCGCTGAACAAGGTCGGCAAGCTCGATACCCTGATGAACAGCGCACCGACCAAGATGAACTCGGCGTTCGGCAACGACTCCCTGAGCGCACTGACCGGCGGCAAACCTGCCGTGGTCGGTGGTGCTCCGACGGCCGCTGCGGTCAACCCGTTTGCCAAACCCGCCGCTGCTGCACCCGCGCCAGCCGCCGCGCCATCCCGTGGTTTGCTCAACAGCCCGCCGGTCAAAGCGCCCGCCGCCTCGGCAGCGCCGGCTGGCGGTCGAGGTCAGGGCCAGTTGCGCCTGCCCAGCGGCAACCAGCAATGCGTGATCAAGGCCCTGAGCATCAAGGAAGCGCTGTTGGTGGTGAAGCGCACCGACACCCTGCCGCAGATCCTCGACAGCGCCGTGCTCGACCTGGAGCAGGGCGACAACGCCGAAATCGCCCGCCTCAATGGCTACCTGCATGCCATCGTCGCTTTTGAGCAGAAAGCCGACAGCGACTGGCTGCAACTGACCTTTCGCTTCGTCGACCAGGATGCGCAGAAACTCGACTACATCTCCCGCCTGATCGCCCGCGGCACGGCGCAGAAGCACTTCGTCCCCGGCGCTTGATCTTCATCGCCTGACAGTCTGTCTTCACGAGCAAGCCCGCTGCCACATTGGAATGTATTTCAAATGTGGCAGCGGGCTTGCTCGCGAAGGGGTCATCACTGACGACATCCTGCCAATTTGAAACATCTGCCGACTAGCCTGGTCTGCTTCACCTGCTAGGCTCATTTCCAGGCCTTACTCGACAGAACCTTTGCCCATGCTCGCGCGCCTGCTGTTTTTCTGTGGTCTCTTCATGGCCTCCACCTCGGCTGTGGCCATGACTATTTACAAATCCACCGATGCCAACGGCGTGGTCTCCTACAGCGACCGTCCGAGCAAAGGCTCGCAGGTGTTCGTGTTTCAGGACCGCATGGTCGAACGCCTTGAGCGGCAGGTGTACCTCGACATCAAGAAGCAGAAGGGCGTCGACGTGGTGTTCGTGCGCAATGATCTGTACGCGCCGGTCGAGGTTGCACTGGCGTTTACCGGAATGAGCAATGTGCGTGGTGCGCCCGCTCAAACGATCCGCCGGGTGCTGCCGGCACGCAGCAATACGCGCTTGGCGTTGCTGACGGCGGTTTCCGGCACCAGGCCCCTGGTGTATACGCCGCAGTTCCATTATTCCCTTGGCGACCCTGCCGGGACGGCGCAGGGCTATCGCTATCCGCTGCCGTGGCGTGGCGGGCCGTTTCGCTTGAGTCAGGGCGCCAATGGCCAATACAGCCACTATGGGCCGAAGAACAAGTACGCGATGGACATCGCCATGCCGGTGGGTACACCGATCATTGCCGCGCGGGCTGGCGTGGTGGTGAAAACCGAGAACTCACAGAGTGGACGTGGCACTGATCCCTCCGGCAATTTCGTGCGGGTGCTGCACGATGACGGCACGATGGGTGTGTACCTGCATCTCAAACAAGGCTCGGTGAGGGTGCGCGAAGGGCAGCGGGTGACAGTGGGCAGTTCGTTGGCGCTGTCGGGCAACACCGGCAACAGCAGCGGCCCGCACCTGCACTTTGTGGTGCAGCGCAATAGCGGGGCGGGGTTGGTGTCGATTCCGTATCAGTTCAACCAGCCGCTGGGGGCATTGCCCAACTTTGCGTTGGGCAAGCAGTGATGAGGGGCCTGATCTGACGCCTTCGGCATCAGCTCATCAATCCAGCATCAACACCTTGGCCAGCACAATCTTCGGCCCTTTCATCTTCTTGATGATGATCCGCAGACCTTCGACTTCCAGCACCTCTTCCTCTTCCGGCACCCGTTTGAGCGTTTCGTAGACCAGTCCGGCGAGGGTTTCGGCTTCGATGTGGTCCAGATCGATGCCCAGCAGGCGCTCGACCTTGAACAACGGCGTATCGCCGCGCACCAGCAATTTGCCCGGCTGATAAGCGAGAATCCCGCGCTCGGCCTTGCGGTGTTCGTCCTGAATGTCGCCGACCAGCACTTCCAGCACGTCTTCCATGGTCAGGTAGCCGATGATGTTGCCGTCAGCCTCCTCGACCACGGCGAAGTGCGAGCCACCCTTGCGGAACTGCTCCAGCAGTTGCGACAGCGGCATGTGCCGCGACACGCGTTCCAGCGGACGGGTCAGTTCAGCCAGGTTGAACGATTCGGGAATGTGATCCAGCGCCGCCAGTTCCAGCAGCAGATCCTTGATGTGCAGCAGGCCGACGAACTCCTGGCGCTCACTGTCGTACACCGGATAACGGCTGAACTTGTGGCGACGGAACATCGCCAGGATTTCCTTCAGCGGCGCGTTGAATTCCAGCGTGACCAGGTCTTCCCGGGAGTTGGCCCAGTCGACCACTTCCAGTTCACCCATTTCCACCGCAGAGGCCAATACGCGCATGCCTTGGTCGCTCGGATCCTGCCCACGGCTGGAGTGCAGGATCAGTTTCAGTTCTTCGCGGCTGTAGTGGTGTTCGTGGTGCGGGCCGGGTTCGCCTTGCCCTGCAATCCGCAGAATCGCGTTGGCGCTGGCATTGAGCAGGTAGATCGCCGGGTACATCGCCCAGTAGAACAGGTACAGCGGCACCGCCGTCCACAGCGACAACAGCTCGGGTTTACGGATTGCCCATGATTTGGGTGCCAATTCGCCAACGACGATGTGCAGGTACGAAATAACGAAGAACGCAGCGAAGAACGACACGCCCTTGATCACTTCCGGCGACTGCACGCCAACGCTTTCCAGCAAGGGCTCGAGAATGTGCGCAAACGCCGGCTCACCCACCCAGCCCAGGCCGAGGGAGGCGAGGGTGATGCCGAGCTGACACGCCGAGAGATACGCATCGAGCTGACTGTGTACGGTGCGCAGGATGTGCCCGCGCCAGCCGTTCTTGTCAGCGATGGCCTCGACCCGGGTCGAGCGCAGTTTGACCATGGCGAATTCCGCTGCAACGAAAAAGCCGTTGAGCAAAACCAGGATCAGAGCAAAAAGGATCATGCCGAAATCGGCAAATATTGTAGCGAGGGACAAGCCAGGGGAAGGGTCCATGATGGAGTTTTGCGGGTTCCGTGTAATTCGTAAGAGAGAATAAGTCGCGCCTGAAAGGCAGGCGCAAGTCAGCCAATGTAGCGGCTGACCTGGCGATTGCCTAGTCCGGCATTACTCAGCGGCGCTAATTGCCCGTACTTGAGCCACTTGAGCCGGGGCGAAATGGCAGGTGAACGTGCTGCCATGACCGGGCACGCTGCTGATTTCCATGCGTGCGCGGTGGCGCAGCAACACATGTTTGACGATCGCCAGCCCCAGCCCGGTGCCGCCCGTGTTGGAGTTGCGGCTGGAGTCGACGCGGTAGAAGCGTTCGGTCAGGCGCGGCAGGTGTTTGCTGTCGATCCCCATGCCCGAGTCCTGCACGCTCAGGTGTGCGCCTTGCTCATCACTCCACCAGCGAATGCGAATGTTGCCCTCGGCCGGCGTGTATTTCACCGCGTTGAACACCAGATTGGAGAACGCGCTGCGAAGTTCTGCCTCGCTGCCCTTGAGCATGAGGCTGGTGTCGGCTTCCAGCGTGATGTGCTGGTTTTTTGATCCGGACAGTTGCTGCGCGTCGCTCTTGATCGATTGCAGCAGCGTGTCGACGGGCACCGGATGGTTGTCGGACGGATAGTCGGTGGCTTCCAGTTTGGCCAGCAACAGCAGGTCGTTGAGCAACGTCTGCATGCGTCCGCCCTGTTGCTGCATCTGCTGCAGGGCACGGCTCCAGCGCGGGTTCACTTCCTCGACGTTGTCGAGCAGGGTTTCCAGATAGCCGCAGATCACCGTCAGCGGCGTGCGCAACTCGTGGGAAACGTTGGCGACGAAATCTTTGCGCATCTGCTCCAACTGATGGATGCGCGTGACGTCGCGCACCAGCATCAAGTGTTCGTTGTTGCCGTAGCGGGTCAGGTACAGCTGAATGCGCACGCGATCATTGGTCGGCGAGGGTATTTCCAGCGGCTCGGCGTAGCTTTCCTGCTCGAAGTATTCCTTGAAGCGCGGATGGCGGACCAGGTTGGTCACCGGTTGGCCGCTGTCTTGCGGGGTCTTGAGGCCGAGCAGGGTTTCGGCGGCGCGGTTCCACCATTCCAGGTTGCCATCGCTGTCGAGCATGATCACCGCGTCTTTCAGTGCGGCGGTGGACTCCTGCACCCGGTCGATCACCGCTTGCAGGCGCCCGCGTACCCGTTGGTCGCGGCGTTGCAGGTGATAGATGCTGTCGAACACCTCGCCCCACAGGCCGTAGCCGTCGGGCGGTGCTTCATCGGGTTGGTGCAGGCGTAGCCATTCGTGCAGACGCAGCAATTGCTTGAGCGTCCAGGCCAGATAAATACCCAGGCCCGCGGCAAGGCTCCAGCCGTAATAGCCGGTGATCAGGCCGATCACCAGACAAGCGGTGACCAGCAGCAGCATGTGGCGAATCAGGGTGCCATGCCAGTTTTGATTCACGGGAAGTACGGTCCTTGTCAGCGAGTCTGGCGGTCGGGTCAGGCCTTGGTGGAAAACCGGTAGCCAGTGCCGCGCACGGTTTGTACCAGATTTTCGTAGGCGTCGCCGAGTGCCTTGCGCAGACGGCGTATGTGCACGTCGACGGTGCGCTCTTCAACATAGACGTTGCCGCCCCAGACCTGATCCAACAATTGGCCACGGGTGTAGGCGCGTTCCTGGTGGGTCATGAAGAATTGCAGCAGGCGATATTCGGTCGGGCCCATCTCGGCCGGTTTGCCATCGATGGTCACGCGGTGGCTGATCGGGTCGAGCAGCAGCCCACCGACTTCGATCGGCGCTTCGCCGTCGGTCGGACCGGCGCGGCGCAGCACAGCTTTGAGGCGCGCCACCAGTTCGCGTGGGGAAAACGGTTTGGTGATGTAGTCATCAGCGCCGACTTCCAGACCCTGGATCTTGTTGTCCTCTTCGCCCTTGGCGGTGAGCATGATGATCGGGATGTCCCCGGTCAGTTCGTCACGTTTGAGGCGGCGGGCCAGTTCGATGCCGGAGGTGCCGGGCAGCATCCAGTCGAGCAGGATCAAGTCCGGTTTGCGGTCGACGATGATGGCGTGCGCCTGCTGCGAGTTCTCCGCCTCGAGGCAGTCATAGCCGGCCATTTCCAACGCAACGGCGATCATTTCGCGAATGGGCGCTTCGTCGTCAACGATCAGAATGCTCCTGCCAACCATGCCTTAATCCTCTTGTCATTTAACTGTCTTGCGCCGCATTAGATAACGGAATTATTGCAGTCGTGTGACAGTATTTTAGTCCGCCAGCGGTTGTGCGGATCCTGAACTACGCTCTAAGTCCGAATCCTGACAACCACAAAAGAAGGTTTCCATGACTCAAATGACGTTTTCCTTTAAAGCCCTGCTGATGGCTGCTGCTCTGACTCTGCCTGGATTAGCGATGGCGGCCGAGCCGGCCATGATGAAGGACGGCATGATGGTCGATCACAAAGGCATGACCGTTTACACGTTCGACAAAGACGCCGACGGCAAGTCGATGTGCAACGCCGATTGCGCCAAGAACTGGCCACCGATGATGGCGCCAGCGGACGCCAAGGCTGAGGGCAAATGGAGTGTCATCAAGCGCGATGACGGCATGATGCAATACGCCTACGACGGCAAACCGCTGTACACGTTCATGAAGGACGAAAAACCTGGAGAAATGAAAGGCGACATGATGAAAAACATGTGGCATGTCGTCCACATGTCACAGAAATAACGGGCTTCAGTGCTTGAACATCGGCCCCGGTCTCCGGGGCCGTATTGTCTCAACGCAACGCGTAATCCAGCACGATCCCGACAAAAATCGCCAGCCCGGCCCAGTGGTTGTGTAAAAACGCCTGGAAGCAGCGCAACCGGTCCTTGCTGCGGGTGTACCAGAATTCCCACGCATAGCATCCCGCCGCTACCAGCAAGCCGAGATGGAACCAGATTCCCAATTCGAACTTCGAACCCGCCAGCAACAGGCAACCCAACGACAGCGCCTGCAACGTCAGGATGATCACCCGATCCGCCTCGCCGAACAGAATCGCCGTGGATTTCACCCCGATCTTCAGGTCGTCATCCCGATCGGTCATCGCGTAATAGGTGTCGTAACCCACCGTCCACAGCAGGTTGGCGATCCACAGCAACCACGCCGCAGCGGGCACTTCGCCGGTTTCGGCGGTGAACGCCATCGGCATGCCCCAGGAAAACGCCGCACCCAGCACCACCTGCGGGTAATAGGTGTAGCGCTTCATGAACGGATACGTGAAGGCCAGCGCCAAACCACCCAGCGACAGCCAGATCGTCGGCGCATTGGTGCACAGCACCAGCAGGAAACTCACGCCCATCAGCAGCGCGAAGAACACCAGCGCCTCTTTCGAGCTGATCTTGCCGCTGGCCAACGGTCGTTGCGCCGTGCGTTTGACGTGGCCGTCGACCTGGCGGTCGGCCCAGTCGTTGATCACGCAGCCACCGGCGCGGGTCAGCACCACGCCGAGGACAAAAATCACCACGTTGGCCAGCGATGGCGAGCCTTTGCCGGCAATCCACAGTGCCCACAGCGTTGGCCACAGCAGCAAGTAAATGCCGATCGGCTTATCCATGCGGGTCAACTGAATGAAATCCCAGGCGCGCGGATTCAAACGGTTCAGGGATTTGAGCAGGCTCTGGTACATCAGCAGTTCTCCGGATCGGCGCGGACGGCGCTCCACAGGCTCGGCAGGAAAATTTCCGCTACCAGCACGCTCAGTGCGCCACGGTCGAAACGCGAGCGCCGGCCCCACAGGTCGGGCGAGCGTGACGCTTGTGGCAGCCAATGTTCCGGGTACTCACAGACTTCGATGGCGCGGCGCTGGAAGGCGTGATCACAAAACAGCAACTCGCCCAGCGAGCGGCTGCCCAGTTCGTCCATGTGCAAACCGTCGCCCTGCAAGGCGCTGCGCGAGGCCACGCTGCGGGCGAACACCCAGGCCTCGCCATGGCCGCGCAAGTACACTTCGCGCACCCAACCTTCACTGCCTTCGGCCAGATCCAGCGCGGTGCATTCGTCGGTTCGCAAAGTGTCCCAGCCCTCAAACAGCGGCGTTACGCTGAAGCTGTCGTTCGACAGGCGGGTCAGTCGGCGGGTCAGCGAACCTTCGTCGAACAACCAGCTCAGGGTCAACGAATCGGGGAGGGGCGTCAGTTGGCTTTGAGTCAGCCAGAGCGGGGCCGGAGAGGAATTTGAATGTTGCACAATGAGTCATTATTGGCCGCAAATGAGGCGGCGAGCTTACCATGGCAGGCCGCGAGATTGATGGAACCGGGTCGCCGTTGCGCCGAACAGGCTTGCATCTGCCCGGCACCCTCAGTACAAAACGCCCTGAGCCGGATGGCAGCGCAGCACCCATCGACCGTCCGCGCCGGTAAAACGTCTGAATCCTGAGGAAGTACCTGAATGAAAAAGTGGCAATGTGTGGTCTGCGGCCTGATCTATAACGAAGCCGACGGCTGGCCGGACGACGGTATCGCGCCGGGCACCCTGTGGCAGGATGTGCCGCAAGACTGGCTGTGCCCGGACTGCGGCGTCGGCAAGATGGACTTCGAAATGATCGAAATCAACTGAGACACACCAAGGAGTAAGGCATGAACGCACCTGTCGTAATCGTCGGCACCGGGCTTGCGGGTTACAACCTGGCCCGGGAGTTTCGCAAACTCGATAGCGAAACCCCGCTGCTGCTGATTACCGCCGATGACGGCCGCTCTTACTCCAAGCCGATGCTCTCGACCGGTTTCGGCAAGAACAAGGACGCCGACGGTCTGAGCATGGCCGAACCGGGCGCCATGGCCGAGCAGTTGAAGGCCGAAGTGCGCACCCACACGCGCATCAGCGGCATCGACGCCGGACACAAGCGCTTGTGGATCGGCGAAGAGGCCGTGGCCTACCGCGACCTGATCCTGGCCTGGGGCGCAGAAACCGTGCGCGTGCCGATTGAAGGCGACGGTGCGGATCTGGTTTTCCCGATCAACGATCTTGAAGACTACGCACGCTTCCGTGCCGCCGCCGCCGGTAAGCGCCGGGTATTGCTACTCGGCGCCGGCCTGATCGGCTGTGAATTCGCCAACGACCTGATCCTCGGCGGCTACGAAGTGCAACTGGTCGCCCCGTGCGAACAGGTCATGCCGACGCTGCTGCACCCGGCCGCTGCGGCAGCCGTGCAGGCGGGGCTGGAAAGCCTCGGTGCGCGTTTCCACCTCGGCCCGGTACTGACCCGCCTGCAGAAAGTGGCCGACGGTTTGGAAGCGCATCTGTCCGACGGTCAGGTCATTGCGTGCGATGTGGTGGTGTCGGCCATCGGCCTGCGTCCACGCATCGATCTGGCGGCGGCTGCTGGCGTGCAGGTCAATCGCGGCGTGGTGGTCGATCGGCATCTGAAGACGTCCCATGCCAATATCTACGCCTTGGGCGACTGCGCCGAGGTCGACGGGCTGAATCTGCTGTACGTCATGCCCCTGATGAGTTGTGCGCGAGCGCTGGCACAAACCCTGGCGGGAAACCCGACGGCAGTGAGCTATGGTCCCATGCCGATCACCGTGAAAACCCCGGTGTGCCCGTTGGTGGTTTCGCCCCCGCCACGGGGCAGCGAAGGCGTGTGGACAGTCGAAGGGCAGGGCGCCGACATCAAGGCCGTGTGTCATAGCGCTGACGGCCAGTTGCTCGGTTATGCCCTGACCGGCGCGGCAGTGATGGAAAAACTCGCACTGAACAAACAGCTTCCGCCGTTGCTGGCGTAAATACCGGTCGTTCTGTCGGAATCACCCCGCTTTTGCCCCTACAAAGGTCGCGTGGAGACTGGCGCCGCCGGTATCCGCGTGCCATCCTCACTCCGTCTGCCGCAGAGTAGAGCCTGCGGCGCCTTGGGCGCTGTTCCAACGAGAACAGCACGGACATAACAACAAAAAACCGTCAAAGGGGCTTCACTAATGCGTAAACCAGAACTCGCCGCTGCAATCGCTGAAAAAGCAGATCTGACCAAAGAACAGGCCAACCGCGTGCTCAACGCCGTTCTCGAAGAAATCACCGGCGCTCTGCACCGCAAGGACAGTGTCACGCTGGTGGGCTTCGGCACCTTCCTGCAACGCCACCGCGGCGCCCGCACCGGCAAAAACCCGCAAACCGGCGAGCCGGTGAAAATCAAGGCCAGCAACACCGTTGCGTTCAAGCCAGGCAAATCGTTGAAAGACAGCGTTAATCCATAATTGCGGCGAAGTCCCTGAACACGGGGAGAACCGCAATAAAAAATGGGCACACCGATTGCGGTCGGGTGCCCATTTTTTGTGGCTGTAAATCGGCTTATTGACGCCGGAAGCAGGCCTTGCCGTTGCCAAAATTGACGGCCAAGCAGTTGGGTTCGATGGCTAATTGCAGATATTTGAACAACACAGAAAGATCGCCGTTGGCAGGGTCAGGATAGGCTTGCCAGTCCAGCGTCGCCCATCGAGTTTCCGGCATGACGGTGAACCACTCGATTTCATCAGGAGAATTTTGTGTATGCAAACCGATTTTCGCCAATGCTTTATTTGGGGAGAACGGCAGTGTCAGCGTGTTTCGCTGCGAGTCTGTCCAAACCTCCTTCAATGTCGAACCGTCTTCGAATTGCCAATGAACGTCCACTGGATGGATCGCGGGTGGTGAGACCGGATCGAAGTGATAAAACGTCAACCAATAGTTATGGTCAACTCGTTCTCGCTCATCTGGAGCCAGATATTGGCGGGTGGTCGCCAGATCAAATCCGATTGGTTGTTCGAACGTTAAGGGCTGGTTTTTTCGTTTCTTCCAGCCAATATTGAAGGCTCGGCTATCCCCCGCGACATCGAACCATTGATAAGTTCCACGATTATGATCTGTGCCAAAGCCAATTTTTTTCAGAGTTCTCTGGTGATCGTAAGGAAACCAGAGGTCTGTTTGTTGATTCGAGTTCAAGAGCAATTGACCCGGTGGACCTGAATCGAACTCGAGACTGACCATCACGGGTTTCAGGGGCGGCGGCGCAGGTTGGTGATCGTACCGTAGCTCTAAAACGTAGCTCTCTTTAGCCAACTCATTTTTTTCTTTGTCGGCATATTCCTTTAGTTCGATCAGCGTTCTCTCGTGTGAAAGATTGTAGGAAAGCTTCTTTGCTGGTTGGGCAGCAGGCTCTTGCTCCAGCATGAGAGTGTTTTCCTCGACATACCAGTTTCCCTTGGCGACACCGCCAGCCGATCCGTAGGCGATACCAGCAGAAAAGGTGCCGTCCTTACGCAACAGCAACTCGGCGCCCATTTCCATTGCGCCCGTCAGGTAGTAATGGCCGTCCAGTGGCGAGGTGTCTGCAAACGCCTGGGTAGCGGGAAGCCACATCAGCGCTG
The DNA here is from genome assembly GCF_044743445.1 of Pseudomonas sp. NPDC087615. Taxonomy (NCBI): domain Bacteria; kingdom Pseudomonadati; phylum Pseudomonadota; class Gammaproteobacteria; order Pseudomonadales; family Pseudomonadaceae; genus Pseudomonas; species Pseudomonas sp. NPDC087615. The sequence goes on from NZ_JBIUWM010000008.1 coordinate 125,110, forward strand.
CGAACAACTGCGGTTTCAATTCCATGAGGTAATGCTCCTTACCAGCTCCCGAAGGGAATGCCGAATTTTTCGATGTAGGCTTTAGATTCAGGTGATAGAGACAGTGCGTACTGCCCCTCGTTTTTTCCTTGATACGGGCCTTCCTTCATTACACTCCCTTTGAACCGAGTAATCTCGACAGACTTGAGGCAAGCGCCCCTTAGCCAGACCTTTGCAATACCGCCGGGAGCCAAGCCAATACCCATGTCATCGCGGTAGTCCGTGATCCATTTGCCATCAGCCCTGCAGAAAGCTTTTTCCGGCTTACGCATGATTTCCCGAGCCGATTCGCAAATGGTGATGTAAGCCTCATAGGTTTGGGGTTCAGCCAGGGATTGCCATCGTATATAGATCAGTATCGGTAGTCCTTGAGATCGGGACTGAATTCGGCGGTGAAGCGGCTCTCCAGTAGCAGACTTGGGCGTTGAAGATCGTAGTCACGACGGGTCACCGTGCTGGTGCGCGTGTTGAAGCCCATGGTCAGCTGATTGACCACGGATTGTTCCGCGACCATGCCGCTGTCGGCCTGAAAGTGCGTTGTACCCAGACTGGGGGCGAACACTGGGCTGTCAGTGAACACCAGTAAATGCCCGTCGACCGAATGCTGGTGATGCCAGGCAATTCCATCTTCGGCGCACAAACGCTGGAGGAACATGAAGTCGCTTTCGCCGTACTGCGTACAGTACTCACGCGGCGGATTCGGGTTGATGTGAAAGGTGAATGCATCGCTTTGAAAGCCGTGCCTTTCGAGCACCTGCGCGATGATCTGCGGTACCGTACGCTGCTGAAAAATTCGCTGATCCTGGCTGAACTGCAGATAGTGCAACGCTGGCACCAGCGTCAGCTCATAGCGGGTCAGGCGTTTACCGGACTCTGTGACCATTACATCTTCGATGCGCCCGTGAATACCTTCGCCGTTGAGGCCGAATTGTAGAAACGCGGGTTGGCTGAGCAGGCTCTCCAGATCGAAGTCCGGATACTCGCTGACCAGTTCGATTCGGACGGAGTAAAGCTGGCTGATGGCCTCGGTGCCGTTAAAGGCAAGCACCTTGAAATCGTGACGAACGGCTGGGATTTGCAGGGTAAAAGGCGCGCAGTTGCCCGTACTGAACATACGCTTGTCCTTAAGCAATGGGAGTCTTGGCGCGGTGTTCGATCATCCTTGATCGCCACGCGGAAAAGTTTTGCCAAGGCACGCTAGCAACGCGGGAAATAAATTGATGTAAGAAGTATCTCTGACATTTGTCAGAGCATTCCGGATGTGAAAGTGCGGGGTAAATTGAAGGAGAAGACTGTAGGAGGGAACTTCGATAATTATTGAGTTGGCACTGATGTACAGTATTGCCGGCCTTGTGAAACTTTCAGAAAGTGAAATGCCATCAAATTGATGGCACTTTTATTGATGGATGTTGTCGGCGGTAAATTGTTTATAGATGTCGATGGGATTTCGGAAGAATCCTACTTCTATTTTTTAAAAATTTTGTCATGCTTTACGCCGCTTATTGGGACGCTCGTTCGAAATGAAACGGCCTGACTTCACCGGATGCTCTGGATCAATGGTTTGGAGGGTGTTGGGCAAACGCGGAGAATTTAAAGCGGTATCAGGGAATCCCCTGTCACATATAGGGCGATCTCTTACAAGCACCAATGAACACTTCGTCTTGTTGTTTGATCAGATGCTTGCTAGTGGCCATCATCGTGAGTACGATGCGCCCACTTGAAAGAGCACACACTCAATAGGATGAGTCATGTCACTGCTCTTCGATACTGTCCAGCGCTCCTGAAATTCCAATAGGCGCACGACTGTAATCCCAATTAAAGGCCATGGATGTCCTACTCAAGCAAACTTTCCGCCCATTACCTCGAACTCGCTAAAGTCTCTGTTTCCAAAGAGAATTTCGCGGGCGAAGACGTTCGTTTTTCGAGCGAATTCGAGGCACTGGAAAGCGAGCTGGCCAAAGCCTCGTCGATGCACGAAAGCGGGCAGATCGACTGGCTGAAAATTCGCGAAAACAGCGAAAACCTTCTGCGTACCCAATCCAAGGATTTGCGTGTCGGCGCCTGGCTCACCTGGTCGCTGTATCAGCGCGAATCCTTCCCGGGGCTGCTGGCCGGCCTCGGTCTGCTGCACCATCTGTCGGAAAACAACTGGACCGACGTTCACCCGCTCAAACCCCGCACCCGTGCCGCCGCCATTGGCTGGCTGGTGCCGCGTCTTGAGCAGGTCATCACCGAAAACATCGCGATCAAAGAGCAATTGCCGATGTTCCGGCAGCTCTCCGAGCATCTGGCTGGCCTCGACGCTGCCTGCACCGAACATCTGGGTGATGACGCGCCGCTGCTGCTGCCGCTCTCCCGCCGCCTGAAAACCATGATCCAGCGTGCCGCCGACAACCAGCCAGCCCCCGGTGTGGTGGGCGCTGCGGTGGCACAGGTCAAACAGGCCGCGAGCCAGTTGCTCACGCCCGGCGCACCGATTGACAACGAAAGAGACGCTCACAAAGCCTTGCGCGCCCAGCAGGACAGCGCGCGGCCACTGTGCGCCTGGTGGCTCAAACAGAAGGCCACTGACCTGCGCGCCTTGCGCCTGAATCGCACGCTGCTGTGGATGACCATCGACGCGGTGCCTGAGCGCAACGCCGAACAGATCACCGTGTTGCGTGGTCTGCCACTGGAAAAGCTCAAGCTCTACCAGGACCGTTTCGATCAGGGCAAATACGCCGACTTGCTGGTGGAACTGGAGGCGAGCCTGGCGAAGGCACCGTTCTGGTTCGATGGCCAGCGAATGGTCTGGGAATGTCTCCAGAACCTCAACGCCGAGTTGGCAATGCGCGAAGTGGAAATCCACTTCGCGCTTTTGGTTCAACGTCTGCCTGGCATTGTCGAGTTGCGTTTCCATGACGGTGCGCCGTTTGCCGATCCGTCCACCCGGGCGTGGATCGCCGCCAACGTCATGCCGCACCTGCAAAGCGCCAGTGCGCCGCGCAAGGTCGAAAGCGAGAACGTCGAAACCCAGCCAGCCTGGGAAAAAGCCCTCGAAGAGGTGCTGCCACTGCTGCGCAAGGAAGGCTTGAAGCCTGCCGTGCAGATCCTCAAGCAAGGACTGCAATCGGCCCACGGCGGACGCGAGCGCTTCTTCTGGCAGTTCGCGCTCGCCCGACTGTGCTTCATGGCCAAGAAATACGAACTGGCCAAGAACCAGCTCGAAACCCTCGATCAGACATTACAGGACTCAGGCCTGCACGCCTGGGAGCCCGATCTTGCATTGGAAGTGCTGCACCTGCTGCACAGTTGCTGCGAGTTGTTACCGCAGAACCATGCAGTGCGTGAACGCAAGG